>JAWODE010000124.1:0-9950 GCA_046483455.1 Candidatus Hydrogenedentota bacterium
CATTCAGGTTTTTTCCCCGTGCAATAGCTAAAAGTTCTTCGCCGTGAACTGCCATAAACAATATTCATCGAACCCGGCCTGTTCGGGCGTCGAACCTTTGCCTTCCCACCCCTCTTGGCGGCCATACAACTGCCATTTCCCCGCGACGCACGTGGCATATCCTCTCTCTTTGAGCAAGTGAGCAAACGTATAGTCGCTGGGGTCCAGCACCCCGAAAGCCTTGTAATTGCGGAAGTTATATTTCCCCGTCATGATCTTGACCCGCGATGGCGTACATAACGGCTGGGAATGGCATTGGTCGAAACGGATGCCCGTCGCCGCCAGCGAATCCAGAACCGGCGTCTGGTAGGAAGCACTCCCGTAGCACCCCAGGCATTCGTATCCCAAATCATCCGCCATGATAAGCACGATATTAGGACGCTCCGCCCCGCTCACCCGTCGGGTTCGCCCAGCCCACACCACAGCAGCCGATGCCGCCGCAAGGGATTGCCGTAAAAAATCTCGTCGCTTCATTTTGTGTCCCCTCCCTTCACACTCGTTGCATTATGGGTCACTATGGCTCCATTGATCAAAAGCTCCCCCTTGAACAGCGTGCTTTCCTTCGTTACGCTCGAAGGAGTGCAACCAGTAACCCATAACCCAAGGAAATAATCATGAAAACGATGAACCGCCGCCGTTTCTTGGAGCAATTGGGCGCAGTGGCAGCGTTCGCCGCTACCGGCGCCGTTGCCGCCCGTGCCGCGGAAAAAGTCCAACGCCCGAATATCTTGTTTGCCATTGCCGATGACTGGTCGTGGCCTCATGCGGGGGCCTATGGGGCAAAGGGCGTCCTTACCCCACATTTCGACCGGGTCGCCGCGGAGGGCGTTTTATTTGAGAACACCTTTACGGTCGCCCCGCAATGCTCGCCCAACCGCGCCGCTACCCTCACATGCCGTAACATCTGGCAAATCGAGGAAGCCGGCACCCACGCCAGCATCTTCCCGAACAAATACACCGTCTTCCCCGATATGCTTGAACGCGCGGGATACCACATCGGGTACACGAATAAGGGCTGGGGCCCCGGCGATTGGAAACGCGGCGGGTGGGAACGTAACCCCGCTGGTCCGGCCTATAACGGTAAGGTACTCGACGAGGTCCCGTACGACGGAATCAAAAGGATCGATTACGCCGGGAATTTTGAAGCCTTTCTGGATGCGCGGCCCGAGGGTAGCCCGTTCTTCTTCTGGTACGGTGCTTCCGAGCCCCACCGCAGATATCAGAAAGGATCGGGCCTTGCCGCGGGTAAATCGCTCGACGAGGCGGAAGTCCCCGGATTTTTACCGGATACCGAGGTGGTTCGCTCCGACATTCTCGACTATTTTGTCGAAGTTGAATGGTTCGACCAGCATCTTGGAGCAATGCTGCAAAAACTCGAGGAACTCGGGGAACTCGACAACACAATCGTGATCGTTACGGGCGACAACGGCATGCCCTTTCCCCGCGCGAAAGCCAACCTCTACGAATTCGGCACGCATGTGCCCATGGCCATCATGTGGCCCAAAAAAGCCAAGGGCGGCCGTTCCACCAACGCGTTGATGAGTTTTATCGACATCGGGCCGACCCTCCTCGAAGCCGCCGGAATTGCCGTGCCGGATGCCATGACTGGCCGCAGTTTTCTGCCTCTCCTGTCTCAGAACGCTTCCGCCCCGCGCGACTTCGTCTTGACCGGACGCGAGCGCCACACCCACGCGCGGTACGACAACCTCGGGTATCCCAGCCGTGCGATTCGCACGCAGGAATACCTGTACATTCGCAATTTCAAACCCGACCGTTGGCCCGCGGGGGATCCTGACAAGTTTCACGACATCGATGGTTCGCCCTCGAAAAGCCTCCTACTCGAGAATCGCGAGGAATACGCAAAATACTTCAAGTTGGCCGTGGGGAAACGCCCCCCGGAGGAGCTATTCGACGTCAAGGAAGACCCCTATTGTCTCAACAACCTGGCCGGACAGCCCGACTATGCGAATGTGCAGAAAGAACTCTCGATGCGCCTGATGGGGCTCTTGCGCAAGCAGGGCGATCCGCGCGCCTTGGGCACGGGCGACATCTTTGAAAGTTACCCGCGCGTGAGCCACATGCGGCCCGAATTGGGCGGGTTCGCCGAGCGGGGCGAATACAATCCGAAATATCGCCCAGAGCAGTAGGACTTACCCTCAACGGATGCGTTAAAAAATCAGTGGCCCGCGAGACGTATTCAACGAAAAACTGGGACTGAGGAACTGTTGAAAAAGTCCTTAAACCATCGGGGTTGAGCGAAAAGCAGGGACTGACGCGGCGGTTTGCGCAGCAAACCGGGGTCTGTCCCGGCCGCTTTTCGCGTTTGCGATACACGGCCCGGCTTTTTCAACAGCTCCACTGACCCCGGGTTTGCGAAGCAAAGCCGGGTCTGTCCCGGCCGCTTTTCGCGTCCCTACGAAGAAAACGACAAACCTTCGAACCCAATCAGCGGGTGATGTGCCACAGCAACGGGCCCCGCGGTTCCTTGAAATCTTCCCCGGAAATGCGCGTTATCCCTCTTCCTGAATCTCGGCCTTCTCGCGGAGCTTAGCGGTGTAGGCATCGATCGCCGCGTTTTCACGCGCATCGATGAGCGCTTGCTGCACCTGCGCCACGACCTCCTCGAATGACCGTTCCTTCGCCGGGACTTTGTCGTATACCCTTGCGATATGGTAGCCGAATACGCTCTGAAAGACGTCGCTGATTTCACCCACCTCGAGATTAAACACGACCTCCTCGAACTCGGGTACCATGGCGCCGCGGGCGAAATAGCCCAAGTCTCCCCCATTTTCCGGACAATGGGAGTGACGCCGGGCAAGCGTCGCGAAATCCGCGCCCGCCTTTAACGCCTTGTGAATTTCCTCCATCTCGGAATAGGCCGCCTGAACGTCCAAAACAGTGGCCCCATCGAGATGCTTCACGATATGCGACGCGCGCACCCGCTCTGGGTCCATGAAAAACGACTTGTTTTCTTCGTAGTGCTGCCGCATTTCCTCTTCGGTCGGCTCCGAAACCTCTTTGCAGACCTCATCGAGGAGTTTGTCGACTTTCATGCGTTGTTCGATATCCGCCCGCACTTGTTTTTCGGTGATCCCAGCCTCGCGCAGGCGCTCCTGGTAAGCTTCCTTGCTTTCATGCTCCTCGCGGAGGCGCTTCATCTCCTGGTCCAGCTCTTTCGATGACACCGCCGGACCGTTCTTGGCGGCCTCCTGGCGGATCAACACCTGGGCAATGGCCATATCCTTGGCAAACGTGTCAACATCCTTGCCCACGGCCTCCCATTCCGGCACACCGTTGCCCGAGCTATGCTGGTAAGCCAACTGATTCCGCACTTGCGCGATGAATTCGTCTTCAACCCGTTCGCCATTGATAATCAACGCCATATTTGCGTGCTCCTCGTCTATTCTCCCGCACCGTAAGCGAAAAACCGTCGTCAAACGCTCTATCTTCTACAAAATGACCGGGATCTTCAAATTGTCCGGGTTTCTGAGGATTTCGCCTCTCGATGCCGACTACCCCGCTTTGCGTCTCTCTCTGCGTTTTCGGCGCCTCTGCGATTGAAAAAGTTCTATGCCTCACACGAAGACACTAAAACACAAAGGCAGGAGTCCTGGATTGCAGCCGAAGCCCACTTCAGGACGCCTTGTTGATCTCCTCGCGCACTACCTTGCGCAGATGTATTCACGTGCGCAACCGCCCCAAAACTGGCTAGGAAGTGCCGTCAGAGTGCGAGTCGGTCTTCGACGGTCGATTTCTGCAAACTCTAGTAAGAGGCTGGCGATCTCTCGCGCGCATCACGGCGACAATCTTGTCGAGATCGTGACTGTATTTCTCGGCAAGAGCGTCCCGTGTGCGCCATACCTCCGCCATAATTTCATCCTTCATTGCGCAATCCCTCCGTAATCTCCAGGCGTGTACCTATCTCGCTGTGGCGTGGTCTCTGACCGCGCCACTCTTGCGCCCGAAGGTCTCCAATCCCCTATTTGGCACACCCCTCTAACTCCTTAAAAATCCCTGAATGCCCGCCTCGCTGTGGCGTGGTCTCTGACCGCGCCACTCTTGCGACCGAAGGTCTCCAATCCCCTATCGGGCGCACCCCTCTAAATCCTTAAAAATCCCTGAATGGCCGTCTGGGCTCGGCGGCTTCCATTTCCGCTTTCCAATTCTCGAAGCGGGAAACCACCTGCTGCAACACCTCCGGCTTCTCCTCCGACAGGTCGCGTTCTTCACCGATGTCCTTTGACAAGTCGAACAACCCGCCCTTGCCTTTCATGTCCACCCATTTCCAGTTGCCGACACGCGCGCCGCGAAACGCCCGCCGCACCCAGAACATCTCGTTGCGCGGTGAAGGCTTCGTGCCCGCCAATACGTCCCGCGCGTCGAAGCCGTCCAGCACCACGCCCTCCGGTAACGGCGCCCCGGCCGCCTTCGCCAGCGTCGGGAAGAATTCCATCGACGTGAGGAATTCGTCGCACACGGTCCCGGGCGGGGTCACGCCCGGCCAGCGCACGATACACGGCACGCGTATACCCCCCTCGAAGGTCTGGCCTTTGCGGCCACGCAAAGGCGTATTGTCGGCTGGACCGCCGCCCCCGTTGTCCGAGAAGTAGATGACGATGGTGTTATCCGCCTGGCCGATTTCTTCGAGGAGATCAAGCAATTCGCCAATGGCGTGGTCCATGGCGGTCACACACGCCATATAATCGACGCGGCGGGCTTCGCGCTCGTTCTTCGGTGCCGGATACATGGCCTTGTATTCGTCCGGCGCCTGGACCGGCTTGGGATTGTCGAGCACCGACGCAATGTGTGGCGCATTATACGGGACATAGCATAAGAAGGGGTGACCCTGGTTCTCGCGGATGAATCTCTTTGCTTCGCGGTTGAATAGCCACGTGCAGTATTCGCCTTTGTCCTCGGTAGTGGGTTCATTGTTGCGGTACATCGACGGCACCCCGTAGCGCTCGTGGGTGTAGTAGTCGATGCCCGTGTTGACAAAGCCGTAGAAATCGTCGAACCCACGCTGCAGCGGCAGAAAACGCTTCAACTGGCCCAAATCCCATTTTCCGTAAATGCCGCTGGTGTACCCGGCCTGCTGGAGCACCTTCGGAATCAACACCTCGCGGGTGTCCATGCCGAGAATACGCTCCGGCGTGTATGCATATTCCTCGGGCGGGTATTTGTACCCGTAATCCGGTTTCTCGTTACGGTACATGTCGTAGGTGCCGTTGCGCTGGGGGTAGCGTCCAGTCAACAGGCTCCCGCGGGAGGGTGTGCAAGCCGGCCACGCAACGTAAAAGTTCGTCAGCCGCACGCCCTCTTTCGCCAAACGATCCTGGTTCGGCGTGATGATTTCCTCGCCACCATAGCACCCGAGGTCGTGGTACCCCTGGTCATCGCTCACGATGAGCAGAATGTTAGGCGGACGCTTCTTCGCGGATGCAGCGGCGCTGGCAGCACGACGCGGTAGGGCTAATGCGACTGCACCCATTCCCAAAGCATGCAAAAAACGGCGGCGGTTAAAGGTTTTATCGGTCCGCATGACTATCCCCCATCTGCTCGCGGGCTGCAGCCCGGTTGTCCACGGTTTCACCGACTACTATACTGAAACCTAAGAACTGCATGCCAAAGTCAGCACTAATCGCCGAAGAAGCCGGAACAACGCACCGCAAACAATATTGGAGATGCGCTTTGCGTCGTCATTTCCAGAAAGGCACCAAGAGAACGAGTCCAGGGGCTCGCGGGCCCCGTCTTGCCTGAAAAGCACAAACACTATCGTGCGATGCACGAATGATGCCCATTCGCTGAAAGGACCCGAGACCATAGTTAGAGCACAAAGCGTCGTTTGCAGATGTGAAGGATTCAAAGCCCTTTACGCTCGCCACAGGCCCCAGTGTCCTCTCGGAAAGCTCGAAGCTTTTCTACGAGATATTGGACGACCCCGAAAAGGGGTCGAATATGAATAGCCCCGGGTGGCAACCCGGGGACCCGAAGCCACCGCACACCATCACGACCCTGAAGGGGTCGAACAAACAAGTAAGCCAGTCAGTGCTTACCCGGAGATTGGAGTGCGTTCGTTTTACAGACAAATCGGGACAAACGGCCGCCAACACCAACGATCTCGTCCTTCTCATTATTGGACCTTCTTCAGGGCCAACGGGACGAAACACGCCAGCCCACTCGAAAAAACTCGGGAAACCGTCGCGACAAAAAATATCCCAAACGTCCGGCTGGCCTTCATGCGCTTGTCAGTCCATCTACATCTGCCTATAATGCAGCCGCTGCTAAATGACACGGGTTTCTATAAACATCAACGGGGGAGTTTTTTCTCATGCGCACAACCGGCATTTTCCTCGCTGCAATCGTGATAAGCCTTATGCTTTGCACCGCCGGTCCCGCGACCGCAAATGCGGCTCCCATCGTTTTGGTCGAAGAAGGCCGCGCGGCCGCCGTCATTGTCATTCCCGACGATGCCTCTTCCCTTATCCAAAAGGCAGCCCACGAACTGCAATACCACATCGAGCGCGCATCGGGTGCAAAGTTGCCCATCGTCGCCGCATCGAGTCCGGAAGGAAAACCCGAGACTTCCGCCCGCATTTTGGTCGGATTCGCCCCCAATATCGATGCAAATACGCTTAAGGCGGAAGAATTTGCGATCAAAACCGTTAACAATACCCTCTGCATCGTGGGCGAACAGCAATCGCGCGACCCCATGGCCACGTTGTACGGCGTTTACCACTTTCTCGACCGCGAACTCGGCGTTCGCTGGCTATGGCCGGGCGATGTGGGCACCTACGTACCCAAACGCAAAACGATCGCCGTCGGTCCCCTCGACGTGCGCGCGCGCCCCGCTCTCGAGAAACGGAAACTGCGCATCCATATCCGGCGCAGCCACACCATGGACAGCGTACCCCGATTGCTCGATAACGAAGCCTTCCGTTCCCTTGAAACCGAGGCCCGGCAATGGCTGGACCGCCACAGGATGGGCGGCCGCAGCAGTTTCGGGTTCGGGCACGCCTTCGGAAAGTGGTGGGACCGCTATCACGAAGACCATCCCGACTATTTCGCCGTGCCGCCCGAGGGTTTCGAGCAGCCCTATCCTCGGCCTGAGCGCGTAAAACTTTGCGTGAGCAATCCCGCCGTGGCCGACCAAATTGTCGAAGAATGGCGCGCGGCCGGACGACCCGACAACTGGAACGTGTGCCCGAATGACGGCCGCGGCTTCTGCACGTGCGATAACTGCCGCGCACTGGATGGCTTCCCCGACCAATCGCCTGAGGAGGTGTGGAAAGGCAGCGAGGCGGTCCTGACGGGACGTTATTTGGCGTTGTGGAACGGCCTTCTGCCGCGCATGCGCGCCGAGAACCCGAACGTGACGTTATCGTCGTATGCCTACAGCAATTACCGCGAACCTCTCGAAGGCATGCACGCCGAAAAAGGTCTCGTTTTGGGCTTTGTCCATACCTACCACGCCTACAACCCCTGGCGGAAATGGCACGAGGCCGGCGCAAAACTGTTCCTGCGGCCGAACTGGTGGCACATCGGCGCCTTGGCTCCCCACAACCCCCTGCACACCATGGGTGATTACTTCAAATTCGCTCACGACCACTCGATGCTCGGGTTCGATTTCGATTCGCTCCTGGGCTATTGGGGCACCCAGGGCCCGTGCTACTACCTCATCGCCCGCTTGTCGGTACGGCCGAATATGAGTGTCGACGAGGTCATCAACGAATACTGCGCCGCCTTTGGCAACGCGAAAGGCCACATCAAACGCTACATCCGCTACTGGGAGGAGTACACCGAGAAGTGCGGATACTCCATTCCCGCGGGGGGCTACGTTGAACAAGAGGGCAAAAGCCTCTATCAAAAAACATGCGAAGAGCACGACCTCGGCCGTAGCGGCTCGCGCGCGGGATGGCTGGTCTTGCCGTATCTTTATACCAACGACGTGATGACGCCCGCCTTCAAGATTCTCGACGAAGCCGCGCGTGCGGCCGAAAACGAAGACGCCATGGTGCGGGAGCGCATCTGTTTTCTCCGGGACGGCCTGGTCCGTCTCGAACGCACCCGGGACGTCATCGCCCTTGTTTACGGAGTAAGGCGCCCCGAGGGCATGACCAAAACAGATATTGCACGGCGCATCAGCGAATTGCAGGAATTGCGCGCCAAACTAAGCCCCCGCCACGTAGTCTGGGGAGAAGTCGCAAATTGGATGGAGCTCCGGCGCGGCATAAAATCCGCGGCGGGACGCAAAGAATGGACCGACCTGAAAGGGAAGTAACATGCCGTCATATTCAAATCGCAGAAGGTTTCTGAAATCCGTAGCTGCAATTACCGCGGGAAGCGGCCTGATGACCCGCCACGCATTGGGACAACAATCGAAAACAAAGGGGGAATCGAGGATCATGAATGAGTCACGTAGACCGAACATCGTCTGGATTTGGGCCGATAACCTCGCCTACGGCGACCTGCCCTCTTACGGAAACGACCGCATCAAAACGCCCGTCCTCGATAAAATGGCCTCCGAGGGCGTGCGGTTCATGCAATATTACGTCGCCCATACCGTGTGCAGTCCGTCGCGCGCGGCGTTGCTGACCGGACGTCAGCCCTTCCGGGCCGGCGTGGTCGACGTGCTGCGGCCCGACGGACCCAGCGGCCTTCCCGACGACGAAATCACCATCGCCGACGCCCTCAAAACACGCGGATACGCCACCGCAACCTTCGGGAAATGGCATCTCGGCGACCGCAAAGAATTCCTTCCGCTCCAACGGGGATTCGACCACTATCTCGGTCTGCCGTACAGCATGGATATGCTGCCGACCCTGCTTTACCGCGATAATGAAATTCAGGAGGAGTTGCCCGGCGACAAGGTCGAGGACGTGACCGAGCGGCTCGTCGACGGCGCCATCGATTTCATCGCCGCTAACAAGGACAAGCCGTTTTTCATCTACTTCAACCACACCATCCCCCATCCGCCGCTCAACATCCCCGAACGCTACCTTAAAGAAGGCCTGAGCGTCTACGAATGCGCCCTCGAATACATGGACGAACAGACCGGGCGCATCCTCGACGCTCTCAAGGAACACGGCCTCGATGAAAACACCCTTGTCGTGTTCACCAGCGACAACGGGCCCATGGCCAAAGACGGCGACGCCGGGGGCTTGCGCGGACGCATCCGCGACTCGTACGAAGGCGGCATCCGCGTGCCTTTTATCGCCCGATGGCCCAACCACATCCCCGCCGGGTCCGTGCAAAACGAACCCGCCATCGCTTACGACATCTTTCCCACCGTCCTCCGCCTCGCGGGAGCAAAGATGCCCGACGACCGCATTTACGACGGCCAAAACATCTGGCCGCTGCTGTCCAGCCAAGGGACCATTGAACGCGAAAAACCCTTCGTGTGGGTCTACCTCGACAACGTCACCTCCGTCCGCGACGGAAAATGGAAATTCCACGTCGCCAACCGCGACAAAACCTTCAAAACCCCCGAACTCTACAACCTCGAAACCGACCCCCAGGAATCCACCCCCGTCAACGACGACCACCCCGACGTCGTAAAACGCCTCACCGCCTTCGTCGACCAATACTCCAAAGACATCCCCTACGTCTGGACCCTCAAATACCCCGTCCGCGACCCCGCCAAACGCAACACCGGCGTGAGGAGAGAGTGACCGCGAAACCACAAGCTGATAAAAAGCAGCATGTAGTTGAAAACTTGCCAGAAAACCAGGTAGATCGCATGCCGTTAAGGTGACACATATGTAACCATAACTTATGGTATCCCATTTGGTTTTTCCAAGCTACCGATAAGCCACTCTGTATATTTATTAAATGCTATTTTATGATCGTTTAACCAGCAAAATAAACGAATCAACTAAACCAAAACTTTCATTTGTTTTGTCGTATCACTGTAT
>JAWODE010000364.1:0-6819 GCA_046483455.1 Candidatus Hydrogenedentota bacterium
TTTCAAGGCGCGGGCGCCCTCGTAGGCCTCATCCGTCAATTCCCACGTGCCAGCCGCCGTCGTGCGTGAATCGACCGGCCCTACACGGAAACCCAGGGGTTGCCGATCGCCGTCCAAATCCGCTTCGAACCCGCCATTGTGAACGACGTTTTCCAGCGAACTTCCCGCCGCAACGCCCCACGCCAACGCCATTGCACCCAGTACCGCTCCGACACGCATCACAGCCCCTCCGTTCAAAAACGCCCATGCAGTTGATTGGCCGTAAGCATACTACATGCAGCAAAGTGGGAGGTCCAACAGCACCGCGCGGCGGAAGCAAAACCAAGGATAGTTATTTGACCACAGCGGGGTTCCATTAGACAGAGGAACGCCAAAGGAATCGAACACGAGGCGTGGAGGTATCCGTCCGCGGCGATCGTACGGACTCCTTCTTAAAAACCACTTATACCGGATTATGGCGAGACAGACCTTTTCCTCCGCTGACGGGTTATTTCCCAGCACGCTTTGCGGCAGCGACGGCGTTTTTCATAAGCATGGCGATCGTCATAGGACCCACCCCCCCCGGCACGGGCGTGATAGCACGCGCTTTCTTGCTGGCGGCCTTGAAATCAACGTCGCCCACGAGGCGGTATCCTTTCGCCCTGCTCTTATCCTCGACACGATTTACGCCTACGTCGATCACGACCGCGCCCTCCCTGATCATGCGTCCTTTGATAAACTCGGGCACACCAATCGCCGCAACGACGATATCGGCTTGTTTCGTAATAGACGTAAGTTTTTTTGTACGGGAATGACAAACCGTGACGGTCGCATTCGCGCCTTCGGCTTTTTGCATGAGGAGCGCCGCCAGAGGTTTCCCGACGATGTTCGAGCGGCCCACGATGACCACGTGCTTGCCCGCGGGGTTAATACCGGTGCGAAGCAACAATTCCTGGCAACCGTGGGGCGTGCACGGCAACATGGCCGGTTCCCCGATCAAGAGCTTGCCCACGTTGACCGGATGAAAACCGTCCGCGTCTTTCGCGGGATCGATCATGGTGACGACCTTGTTTTCGTCCATATGCTTTGGCAAAGGCGATTGCACAAGAAAGGCGTGCACCTTCGGGTCCTCGTTGAGCTTTTTCACGAGGTTGAGGACACGGCGCTCCGTGGCATTTTCAGGCAGTTTATGTACGAAGGAGTTCATGCCCAGTTCATCGCAGGCCCGTGCCTTTCCGCGCACATAAACATGGCTGGCCGGATCGTCGCCGACGATAACCACCGCCAGGCCGGGCGTGATGCCCTTTTTCTTCAGGGCGTCTACTTCCTCTTTCACTTCCGCCCGGATTTGCGCCGCGATCTTTTTCCCATCGATGATTTTCGCTTTTTGGGGCATGATTTCCTCTCCTTCAGACCTGCGCGAAACTCTCGCTACAAATTACTCGGCTTTGCTTCGCAAGACCTTCGGGTAGCCGAGTTGTTGAAAAAGTCTTTGAACCATTGAACGTGAGCGATGCGGCGGAACGCTTTTTCGACAACTCCTTAGTGCCCTTTTGGGCGGTACAACACATCAGAACAATCCGGCGATCTTGCCTTTATCATCAATATCGACGCGGGTCGCACCCGGAATCGAGGGCAACCCCGGCATCATAATAATGTCGCCGCAGAAGGGAATCAGGAAGCCCGCGCCCGCGGCCAATCTTACTTGGCGCACCGGCACGCGAAATCCCGCTGGCCGGCCCTTGAGGGCCGGGTTGTGCGACAACGACAGTTGCGTTTTGGCCATGCATATGGGTAGGTGCCCGAATCCGTTGTCCCTGATCCAGGCGATGTCTTTCTCAGCCTTGGGCTCGTAGTCCACTCCGTCGGCGCCGTACATCGTCGTTGCAATGGTGTTGATCTTTCCCTTGACGTCCGCCTCGTCAGGGTAAAGATACTGGAGGTTGCTTTCTCCAGATTCCGCGGCGTCCACGACCTTTTCGGCGAGTTCTACGCCGCCCTCGCCGCCGTGGGCATGCACATCGCTCACCGCGACCGCACGGGCGCCTGCTTCCAAGGCGGCCTCACGAACAACCTCGATTTCCGCCGGAGTGTCTGTCGGAAAACGGTTTATCGCGACCACGGACGGGACACCGAAAGCCGACACGTTCTCGACCTGCTTCGTGAGGTTGGGGATGCCCCGACGGATAGCGTCGAGATTTTCTTCGCGCAGTTTCGGGTCGAGGGGCTTTCCGGGGCGGATGAAGAAATCTCCGCTGTGCATCTTGAGCGCGCGAATGGTGGCTACGACCACCATGGCATCGGGTTTCAACCCGCTATACCGGCACTTGATGTTGACGAATTTCTCGGCGCCCATGTCGGCCCCGAAACCGCTTTCGGTCACGACGTAATCGCCCAGTTTCAAGGCGAGGCGATCGGCGAGTATCGAGCTATTGCCATGGGCGATATTGGCGAAGGGACCGGTGTGGACAAGCACCGGCGTGTTCTCCGTCGTCTGCATGAGGGTGGGCATGAGCGCTTCGCGCAGGAGCACGGTCATGGCGCCGGCCGCCCGAAGGTCGTCCGCCGTCAGCGGAGAACCGCGGTTGTCCTGGCCGATCACAACATTTCCGATGCGTCTTCGCAAGTCGCGCAGTCCGTCGGTGATCGCAAGAAGCGCCATCAGTTCGCTGGCAACGGCGATATCAAAACCGGTTTCGCGCGGCACACCGTGGGCTTTGCCGCCCAACCCGATCACGATATTGCGCAGGGCGCGGTCGGACACATCGACCACGCGCCGCCAGGCCACTTCCCGCGGATTGATCCCGACCGCGTTGCCTTGATGGAGGTGGTTGTCGATCATGGCGGCCAGGAGGTTGTGGGCGATCTCGACGGCGTGGATGTCCCCGGTCAGGTGAAGGTTAAACTCCTCCATGGGGACGACCTGCGCATGGCCACCGCCAGCCGCGCCGCCCTTGATGCCAAACGTGGGCCCCATCGAAGGCTGGCGAAGACAAGCAAACGCCCGCTTGCCGATTTTGTTAAGGCCCAAGCTCAGGCCGATGGTCGTGACGGTTTTGCCCTCGCCGAGAGGGGTGGGCGTAATGGCGGTGACATCGATGTACTTGCCGTCGGGTCTGTCCTTTAGGCGTTCGAGGGCATCGAGACGCACCTTGGCCTTGTAGCGGCCATATGGCTCGAGTTCGTCATCCTCGATGCCCCAGGCCACCGCCAGCTCCCCGATGCGCTTGAGTGGTGTGGCTTGTGCGATTTCCAGGTCGCTTAACACGCGAAAGGCGCTCCTTGTAGGCAACAGACCGCCCCGGAGTGTCTGCGAGATTGCCTACCTATGGCGTATGAATGTCCCCGGTCGTTGGCGCGTATGATAGCCAAGGCGCCAAAACCGGTCAAATGCAAACGCGGTTTTCTTCTGAAGCCACAAGAAAACACTATGGGTCCTGCCTTCAGAACCTTCGATTGTGATTTTGAGCAGCAGTACTCGTCTCAAAAAGCAAACGCCGCCACGCAGAACGGCAGGTCCTGCGAATTCAGTATCGCGTTCTCATTCAGGCGATGGAAGATAAGACGTTTTTTCGCCGTGTGGGGGCTCGTTAAAAAATCAGCCATTACCACTCGTGATCGATGATAGCTCCCTCGTCAAACACCGCGTGCATGATGGTGGTTCGGTTATTCGTCGTGTAAATGATGTGGATTTTTTCGTCCTCCGTCTGGATGGCATAGGGATAGGCAAAGGTATTGTCGCCGCCGGCGATGTCGCGCCGGTAGGGATACGACTCGTCGTTGTCGGTCGATATGGCAACCGTTAACGGGGAGCGTTCATTCATCGAATCGTTATAGACCAGCAGCAGATGACCATTTTTCAGGCGCAAAAAATCGACCGCGGAATTCGGATTGGGGAAGTCGGTATTCTCTGCTTCACTCCAGGTGTACCCACCGTCGTGCGATTCACTGCGCTGGATATAGCCGGTCTCGTCGGGCCCGTAGCCACCCCCGCGCCGCATGTAGCAGACCAGATGCTCGTCGCTTAGTTGCGCCACCTGGGGCTGCAAATTGCCTTGCTCCGATGTGATACGGTTGGTCTCGCTCCACGTTTTGGTGTCATGGTTGTAGCGGAGAAAGAAACTCGATGTCGAGGAAGCGGTTCGCTCGCGGTCCTCACCGGCTTCGTAATACATCGGCAGCAGGAAATCGCCGTTATTGAGCAGTTCGGGCCGTCCTCGCGCCATTGTGCCTTCCTCGAGGGTCAGCAGGAAGGAGTCGGACCAAGTCTTGGCGCCATCGGTCGAGATTTTGGCTTTTACGCGGGCGTTGCTCCAGGTCTCGCCGTACTGATTTACATAAAACAACCAGACCACACCGCGGGGCCCCTGCCAGACAACCGGGTTACCCTCGCCACGATCGGGCGTATCGGCGATCACCTCGGGTGTGGACCACACGGTTCCGCCTTTCTTTTGACGCGAACCGTATACGGCCGTGTCGGCGCCATATTCGCCCGAGCCCCCGTAATACGCGAGATAGAGGTCCCCGTTATCCAACTGCGTAATCGAGGCGGGATGTTTGTAGACGCCCGGAATCTCGGGTCCGAACACGCGGTAGATTTCGATGTTCTGTTCCTGTGCGCCGATAGCGATAACAGGCACGAAAAGTAGTGCCACTGCAAAAACATTTTTCAGCATCACGCGCTCCTTCTGTTGATGGTCGTTTTGGATTTCGTACCATCCAGTGTTGTCCTTAAACGCATGGCGTGTCAACTCGAGACTACTTTCGGCGGGGCGTGTAAGGGAATATTCGTGGCCTTCCCGCGTGTCTAGGATTAGCAGGGATGTATCAACACCCTGGGAGGGAAATTAGTTATGCAACAGACACTCGAGGAATTGGCGTTACAGGATTGCGTACCCTGCGAAGGGGGCGTGCCGGCGCTCGAGGGCCCGGAACTGGCGGCGCTGATGCGCAAACTCGCCGCGCCCTGGGAACTTGTCGAAGAGCACCACCTCGAACGGGAATACACCTTCGACGGCTACGCTCCCGCGGTGGATTTTATGAACGCCGTAGCTCATATCGCTCAAAAGCAAAACCATCACCCCGACATAGGGTTAACCTATGGCAAGGTCAAGATAACGGTGTGGACCCATAAGGCCGATGGACTTACCTTGAACGATTTCGTATTTGCGGCCAAGGTCGAAAAACTGTCCCAGGAAGGCGCGTACTGCTAGTCCCTGAAAATAAATAACTTAAGAACGCGAAACTGCGCTGCGTGGAACTCCCCGGAGGAACCGGAGGTGTTTCAGGTGCGAGGCGGAGCAAACGATGCTTCTCTTCTAAGTTGGCCGAAATCCTCTTCGGCCTTCTGGAAACAGTGCAAAGGACGCGTGTGGCCAGAAGGCACCTTCCCGCCGGATCGGGGCATTTTGAATACTACCCCACTGCGTTTCAGTGTTAAGTACCTCCATTCGCACGGTTCCCGGTTTGCCACTCAAGTTGTTGCAAGGGCCTGTTTTTGGGTATGGTAAGCTTCCATTTGTGAGTGGGGTCGTGTGCGATGTTAACACAAACTTCTGAGACTGCTTTCAAGGTATTGGTGTTTCTTATGGTCTGCAAGACCGAGGGCCCTGTGCCACCGACCCGCATTGCGGAGCATATCGACGCCTCGCCGAGCTATACGGCGAAGGTCACGGCAGCCCTTGTCAAAGCGGGGATTCTTCGCGCCCATCGCGGTATGAAAGGCGGGGTAACCTTGAACCAATCCCCCGAAGAGGTTTCGCTACTCGACGTTGTTGAAGCGTGCCAAGGCAAAATACTCGGCGATTTTTGCCAGGATTTCGACCGCCTCGATTTGGTCTGTGCTTACCATCGTGCTATGGCGGAGCTTCATGAAGCCATTATTACCACGCTCGAACGCTGGACCCTTGCGGACCTTGCCAAGGCACCTCTTCCGGCCGCAGAGATACGCGATAGCATTCCTTGCCGCATGCATTTCACCTGCGATACGAGCAACGAGGACACCCCGGCATGAATGAATCAGCGCACCAACAGGACCGTGCAACAAATCTCAGCGCCTTGCTCATTCGGATAGCCGTTGTAGTTCCTCGGGTCACTGTCCGTCTGGCGCGTGTTCTGGCCATGACCGCCTATTATTATGGCTGGCTGCTCGGCGTTGATATGCTTGCTCAGATTTGGCCGGAGCATTTTGAACCCAAGCGCCGCCCCATCGCCCTCGGGTGGCTGCGTCAACTTCAAAGAAGCATTGGGCATCGCGTCAGCACGTTCGGGGTGGTACCGCAAGGCCAGATATTTCTGGTCTCAACCCACGTCACCTGGCAGGATTTCTTCTTGCAGGACATCTTACCCCACGCTCGCCCGGTTGCCATGGACCCTGTTCGCGACATGCCCATTCTAGGCCGGTTTTTTTGCGCTTTGGACTGCATTTTTGTGAGCCGCAAGAGTGAGGAAGTCCCGAGCGTCAACGCGGAAATTCGGCGTCGCCTAAGTCAAGGCGAAAGCGTGATGATCGCCCCCGAAGGGGTCGTCTCTCCGGGCCGGTTCGTCCAGCGGTTCCACGCCGCGCTGCTTGAAGGCCCCGTTCAGGAAGCGTTCCCGGTGCATTACTGCGCCCTGCATTACCATACGCCTTATGGATGGCCACCGCCGTCACAGTCCGTACTCTTCGGTCCCGACCCGTATTTTCGCACGGACGAGGATGAGATTCCGGCATCCCAGCTCGAGATGTGGGGCCCACCCAGGCCGTTTTTCCCGTATTTCGTGAAGCTGTTGAGCCTTCCCTATCACCGGCTTAACATCACTTTTGGCGACGCACCTCTTACCGGCACCGACCGGATTGAG
>JAWODE010000369.1:0-5259 GCA_046483455.1 Candidatus Hydrogenedentota bacterium
GGGCGCCTGTCGCAAGCCCTCTGGATTTCTGCTTGCGCAGGAATGACGGTGGTGGGAACCGGCCCCTCTTCCGTCTCGCACCGGCCCCGTCATGTATGCAAAAGCAGAAAATGGAATGGTTGTCGTCCTCATTTATTGGCTGCCCGTGCCCTGACCGCTACTCTCCCGTCACCCCTGCGAAAGCAGGGGGCCAGTGTGTGTCCACAGGGCGCCTGTCGCAAGCCCTCTGGATTCCTGCTTGCGCAGGAATGACGGTGGTGGGAACCGCACATTTTCCGTCTCGTACCGGTCCCCGTCATGTATGCAAAAGCAGAAAAAGGAAGTGAGGGGGGGGTACCCACATACCCACAGCTGCGACCGCGCTACGCGCCGTCTGTGGATATGCCGGGGTGAGGACCCCTGCTACGCACCTGCCCACACCTCTTGGATAACCCCCGGCGCGAACGCAAGAAAAGAGGACATTTCTAATGTAGCTTGACACTCGGATTGAAGAAAAAGCGTGCGATTTTGCTATCATGATCGCGTCGTCTCGTTTTCTTGTCCCGAGTGGGGCGGTGGCGGGTGTTTTTTTGCCGGATATTCCGGGCGTTATCGCGCGTACGCCGTGGCGATACCGACGGCGCAATCGAGTGTATGTGGAGGATGTATGAATCGTAGCTTAACGTTGCAGCAGATGGTTTTCCGGGAGATTCAGCGGTCGAAATGGAACACGTTGTTATGTTTTGGCGTG
Organism: Candidatus Hydrogenedentota bacterium; assembly: GCA_046483455.1. Taxonomy (GTDB): domain Bacteria; phylum Hydrogenedentota; class Hydrogenedentia; order Hydrogenedentales; family SLHB01; genus UBA2224. Next base: position 731 of record JAWODE010000369.1, read on the forward strand.
GTCTTACTGGCCACGGGGTTGCTGGTTGTGATGATAGCCGTGGGCCGCAGTTCGGTAGATGAAACGCGTGTGCAGATGAAGGAAATGGGGTTCAATCTGCTGATCACGCCGCCGGGTGCGAATCCTGCGCAATATCAGGCACTGAATTTTGAAGGTCCTGATATGCCGGAAGAAGCTGTCGAGACACTGGCATCCGGCACGGTTATGGCGCAGCATTTCGTCGGGAAATACCAGAAGACCATCGAAATTTACGGAAATACGGTTGTCTTGACAGGGGTCAAAGCGGAACTCTTGCGCCAAAACACTTACCGCTCTCCCATGCCGACAGCCTACGAAGTGTCTCCCGGCAAAGTGTTCGTGGGAGCCGCTGTTGCCGAAGCACTGGACGTGAAACCGGGCGATACGCTCGAAATTCTTGATAAACCCTTTGAAGTTGCCAAGGTGCTCGAGCCCAAAGGCGCTGTCCCTGAAGACATTCGTATATTCGCGCATCTGGACGAGGTTCAGGAATTATTAAAGGTTGGGGACCGTATCAATGCTATTGACGCGCTCGCCTGTCGGTGTCCGGTGGAAACGACGGACATTTTGGGCTCGCTCGAAAAAAGTATTCGGAGTGTCCTTCCGGGAGTAGGGGTGCAGCCGTACCGGGATATTCTGATTGCGCGTCACGAGCAACGGACCATGGTGTACCGGCTTGGTCTGGCCATGGTTGCCATTGTGATTGCGGGATCCGCGACGGCGGTCTGGGGGCTAACGTACCAGAACGTGCGCAACCGTCGGGCGGAAATTGGCGTTTTTCGTGCACTGGGCATTCCGGGCCGGCGTATTGTGGCTTTGTTCGTTAGCAAGATCGCTCTATACGGCACCGCGGGGGCCATTAGCGGCTGCGTATTAGGATACCTGGTGGCGCCCGCGGTGGTAGTGACGGAGCAGATTGTGCTGCCGGATGCCATTTCCCTTGTGCTCATTGCGGTACTGGCACCGGTCGTAGCGGTGATTTTCGGCCTGCCTCCCATTTTGGCGGGGTTGTTTCAGGATCCGGTAGACATACTTAGAGAGGCGGCAGCATGATTCGGTTCGAAGACGTATCGAAGGAATACCATAAAGGGGATACTATCGTACAAGCCCTCGATGGGGTTACGTTTGAGGTGGAGCAGGGACAGTTGGCGCTGGTGCGCGGCCCTTCGGGAAGTGGAAAGACTACCCTGATCAATCTTGCGGCCGGGTTGAGTCACGCCACGCAGGGAAGCATCACGATTGCCGGGGCATGTATCGATCGCCTGTCGCTTAAGGAGCGTGCGGCTCTACGTGCCAGGAACGTTGCGGTCGTTTTTCAGTTGTTCCATCTCGTGCCCTACCTGAGCGCGCTTGAAAATGTCTTATTGCCGACCCTGGCAGACACAGACAATGCCGGCGCGCTTGATCGCGCTCAGAGTCTTTTAGGGGAGTTGGGTCTGGAAGCCCGCCGCAATCATTATCCGGACGAAATGTCGGCGGGCGAGCGGCAACGCTGTGCTTTGGCGCGAGCGCTCATGAACTCTCCGTCGGTGATTCTTGCCGACGAGCCTACCGGTAACTTGGATCCTGCAAGCGCCGAAACAGTGCTGGCGCATCTGGACGGGGCGCGCAAACGGGGTGCTTCCGTGCTGCTCGTGAGTCACCAACCGATTGACAGCATTCACCCTGATCAGGTCTTCGAGCTTCGCGAGGGCAAGCTGGCTTCGTAGGGTATGGTTTGGGGGTACGGGAAAGGTTGGGGGCGGAGGATTTGACGATGCGTCGGCGGAGCTCTCGATGAGAGGGCAAATTTTGACGTTTGGTTATTGTTTTTTTTAAGTTGTGACGGTTCGTCGATGAGGGCCATAGGGAGGGTGTGGTTATCGGCGAGGAATGGAGGAGACAGGAGTGGATTGGGTTGGTTTTATTGTATTTTTTGGTGATTTTTCCGGGCCTCGCCCGTTGTTGTATGTAAGAAAAAGCACCCAATTCCGGAAAGCGAGGAAAGCATCCATACAATCAAGTCATTTAACTAACTTGACTTTCTATACTTCTGTGCGTTACCTTCATGGGAAGATTCGGAACAGATTTTCCTGTTTCAAGGGTACGGAATCCTAAGACCGGAACTGTGGCCATGGGTGCGTAATAATATCAAGGTGTTAAACGGAGATAGTCGGGAGCCCAAGAAACGGGTAATCCGTCGGCAAGTTTCGAATTGGTAAGGGCGGGTGCTTACGAGACAAAGCGGGCGGTATATATGTTTTGTGATAAAGTTAGTAAGTTTTGCTGAGAGGTGTAATTGAGCAAGCGGTGAGAGAGAAAAGCCGCGGGTTGAAGGTTGAAGCGATGTTCGTCCCGCATCGTATGAACTGGAGACCTTAACTCAGAGGTGGAACATGACCAACAATAGCGACGTAAAGTACTCTGTAAACTTGGACAGTCCTATCGCCGTGTATGTCCAGATCGAGAATCAGATCCAGTTCGCGATTGCGTCTGGGCGCATCAAGCCGGGGTTCACCCTGCCATCGGTGCGGGAAATGTCGCAGATTCTCGATGTTAATCCGAACACGGTGACGAAGGCGTACCGCGATCTCGAGTTACTCGAACTCGTACACACCCGGCGGGGGGTTGGTGTGACGATCGCGGAGAAAGCGCCGAAGATTTGCCGTGAAAGAACGCGTCCCATGGTGAAACAGCATCTTGTTGATGCGGTTTCTGAGTGTCTTGCGTGCGGGATAAGCGAAAATGATGTGCGCAACATCGTTGAGAACACGATTAGCGCAGGCATCCAGCCGTACGAAGCACCCAAAAAGAAGAAGTAGGGCACGCCACGATTCTGAGATAGATTAGCCGCGCGGGGCGGTAGTTACGAGTAGGGTATACGTCCCGCGCGTCTTTTTGACTTTGCAAGGTGCTCCAAAGGCTTTTGACAAGACGGGGGTGCTTAGGATGGTGTTTGGGGCGCCTTGGGCAAGTATGCTGCCGTTCTTGAGAACGAGTATGTTTTCTATCCAGTCGCCGATCTCCTCGATGTGATGGGTGACGTAGATAATGGTGGGGGATGTGTGCGTGGCGGCAAGTGCCGACAGGTCGTTGAGAAGCCGGTAACGTGCCGCGGGGTCTAGTCCGATACACGGTTCATCCAGTACCATGAGTTGCGGCTCAGCAATGAGCGCCCGTGCTATCAGCACGCGCTGGCGTTCTCCCTGAGACAGCGTCGCATACTCATGGTGGGCAAGGGGAAGCGCATTGAGGCGTTGGAGGGCAGCGCGACCCCGTTCGCGTTCCGTTTCCGAGAACGCGCGATAAACGCCCAAGGACGCTTCAAGTCCTGAAATGACCACATCCAATGCCGTGTCGGATTCTGGGAAACGGGACTCGATGGAGCTGCTGACCCACCCCACCTTCTTGCGAAGTTCAGGGATATTACACTGGCCGAACCGTTTTCCCAACACGTGCACGGCGCCCCGGGTAGGCCATTCGTATCCGGTGACGATTTTGAGGAGGGTGGTTTTGCCGGCGCCATTGGCTCCGAGAAGGGCCCAATGGCTTCCGTGTTCAATGTGCCACGATATCCCGTGCAGAATGGGGGTGGCTTTTCGTTCAAACCAGATGTCCTCGACGTGCACGATGGTCATGATGTCTCCAGAAAATAGTAGAGAGGGAGTCTTTTTTCAGGCAGACCAGCCTTCCTGGCCCACAAGCGGAACGAACATGCAGCGAATACTGTTTTGCTCCGTGAAATGGCTTTCAGAATCGCGCATGACGACCTTGAGCTGCTGAAGGTCGCGGCTTCCGACGGGGCAAACCAATCGTCCTCCGATGGCCAATTGTGCTCGGAGGGATTCCGGTATGGCGGGTGCGGCCGCGGTGACCACGATGCCATCGTAGGGGGCTTGCTCGATCCATCCGCGGGTACCATCCCCAACAACTATGGTGACGTTCGAGTACTCGAGGGCCGCAAGTCTTTCGCGGGCGATTTCTGCAAGTTCTTCAAAGCGTTCGACCGAGATGATTTCCGCGGCGAGCTCGGCCAGGATGGCGGCTTGATAGCCGGACCCCGTTCCCACCTCGAGAACTCTACTCTCGGGGGTCAACTGGAGCAACTCAGTCATCTTGGCGACCATGTACGGCTGGGAAATGGTCTGGCCGGCCCCGATTTCGAGTGGCCGGTCTTCGTAGGCCCGGCGTTGTTTCGAGGTAGGCACGAAATGGTGCCGCGGAACTGTTCGCATAGCGTCCAGCAGACGTCTATCGGTGATGCCGCGGTGTGCGATTTGGTGGCGCACCATGGCTTCGCGTTCGTGCTCATATGGGTCGGATGGAATCATACCATTCTACCTGTTTTGAAAAAACGGAGCCAGGCATCCCGTTCTTACTAGAAATGCATGGAGCCGCGTTCCGCAGTCAACAGCGCCACCGCAATGGTGCGCACCAGCCACACGAGGAAAAGGGTGGCAATGGGACCAAAATCCACCGGTCCCATAGGCGGCAGCACTCGGCGGATTTGCTGAATCAAGGGCTCGGTGAGG
>JAWODE010000473.1:0-4955 GCA_046483455.1 Candidatus Hydrogenedentota bacterium
CACCGCCCAGCATTGAAGCGGGCCTTCCGGCTTCTTCATCATCGTAGTGCACCCTGCGACTATTACAAGCCCAATTACCAACACAGTTATACGGTTCATGTCCGATTGCCTTTCCATTCAGCGGGTCGTAATAGCCAAGTGCGCGGTGGGCTCTGGCGGGGGTACCGACACGCAGTATCCTTGGTCCATACGGCGGCAACCCCCCTTTTCTTTCACGGGAATCATAGAATTACGGGGCGAAGGAAGCAAGCACGTGGATTTGCCAGGACCTTCGATTCAGAAAGACCTCCCGACCTTACCACTTCCGATTCCAATAGGATACAATACCGCAGAAACAGGCCGGAATGGCTCGCAATTTTCCGGGACCAACGGGGCTATCGGTCCCGCTTTTTTCCAGAGGGTTGGAATACGATGCACGAGAAAAAAGCATGCGCATGGGCAAGGATATGTTCTCTTGGACTGACCATCCTCGGGCTCGGGGTTTCAGGGTATCTTCTCGGGCGCACGTTGATGCTTATGATGAGCCAAAACCCTGACGCGTTCGATGTATGTTCGGCCGTATTCGGGACGGGGTGCGACAAGACCCTTCTCAGCCCAACCTCGTGGGTACTGGGCATTCCTCTGGCGGGGTGGGGCGTCGTTTACTACGCATTTCTACTGGTTCTGTTCGCGATGGCGGGTGCATTGGAAGAAGAATTCGCGTTGCAGGCCCACATCACGGCGTTGCTGGTTTCGGTGGCGGGATTGGCCGGAAGTATTGTGCTGGCGGTGGTCCTCCTCGCGGGCTGGGCTCCGTTTTGTCCGCTGTGCATGGTAGTGCACGGCATCAACGTGCTGTTGGCGCCGGCGCTCAAAATGCGTATTCGAGCCACTTGGCGTGAGATTCTGGGCAGCATGGTGTCCGCCGGGCGTTCCTTGTTTGGAAACGCGGCCGGCCGGTCTCCGATGTGGCGCTGGCGGCTTGCCGGATTTGTAACGGTTGGGCTGGCAGCCCTGGTTTTATACCAAGGCGTGTTCATCGTGTGCGAACGCTGGGTGTACGAGTCGCGCGGCGTGTTCAATCCCCACAGGCTGCTGTCGACGTTCGCGACAATCCCGCCGGCCGACTTTACAACAGACCCACACGATGCCCGCAAAGGGCCAAAAGACGCGCCCGTGGAAGTAACTGCATTTACCAGCTTCCACTGTCCCGCATGCCGCCAGTTCAGCCGAGAGATGCGAGTCGTAATGGAGCGGTTTCCGGGGCAAGTGGCTCTTGTCTTCAAACATTTCCCTCTGGCCGCACCGTGCAATCCCGTCGTACGCCGTGGACAACAAGGCGAGGGCGGCGCGTGCGAGACTTCTTACGCGGCCGTGGCTGCCATGCGCCAGGGCAAGTTCTGGGAGTTTCACGACACGCTTTACAGGGGCCATTTTCCGCCGGAGAAAGGTACAGTGCTGAGAGTGGCAAAGGAGATCGGGCTCGATATCGACCGATTCAACGCAGACCGCCAATCCGAGGCCGTGCGCGCCGCGGTGCGTGAAGATACCGAGCTGGGTGCCCGCCTCGTTATCCAGGAAACCCCGGCCATTTTCATTAACAAACGCCGCGTGCCCGGCATCGGCGCCCGGTCACTCGAAGTCATCATCGCGGATATTGTAAAGCAACACGAAAACTGAGACCGCGGGGTCACGTTTCCGCAAGAACCCGCAGCCGCCATTCGCCCGCGGCGAGGGTGCATTCATTATTTTGTGAATACCGCACTTCCTCGCCCGAGATAAAGTCCGTCATGGTCTGCGAGGTAAAGAATCCCGATTTGAAGCGCAGCTTGGCTTCCTCCGCATCGCCGGGAAAGAAAACGAACACCACGCGCTTCCCGTTCGAGGAGCCGTGCTTGATGTATACGAAAGCGTCTTGCGTGCGTGCAGGCGAGACCACCTCGACATGCGGCTGCCAACCGGCTTCACGTGCGATGTGCTCGAGGAATTCCTCGAATCCCGGATTAAACCGCTGGCGGTATGCGTCACCGAGGTAGGCGCCGCATACGATGACCTGTCCTTTACCCGCCGGAATGCGCATGGCGAGCGGGCCGTCGGGATGACTCGCCCACACCTCGCCTTGTGCTCCCGCGTACGGCGTGAGCCATTGGTTGGCGGCGAGCTCCAAAGATTCTTCGCCGATTTGCAGTGCAATCGCATCGCTTGTAAGTCGCCTGCGGCCGATTTCACGAACCCCACAGAGCCGCGCGAGGAAGCGGTCCTCGGGATACCGGTAAAGGCCTTGCGGATTGAAGGCTCCGCACTCGGATTCGCAAACGAGGATACCGCCTTCCTCGACAAAGGCGATCAGCGCCTCTTCGATATTCTTGCTCGTTACGATGCACCGCGGTAGAAAAAGGGCTTTCAATCCCTGCAAGGCGTCGAGGTGGGCTTCCTCGATCACGCGGTAGGGAATGCCGCATCGCACGAGGGCGCGCGCGTAGCCTGTCAGGGCGTCCGCGGCGCGCGTTGCATGCCCCTCCTGGGCGTAGTGGAGGTAGTAGGCCTGGGGACTGAACAACACCCCGATCTCGGGACCGACGGGTTCGTAGGCGCTTAGAAGGTCTGCGTGTTGTTCGAGCAATGCGCCGGTTTTCTTCATGGCGGCAAGGCGTTCCTCGGCGCGGCCGTCGGCTCCGGCTAACCCGAAACCGGCGGACTCGCGTCCGAACACTTCGTCGCGCCAGCACCAGAAAAGGATGGTATCCGCGCCGCAAGCGACGCCGTTCCAAAGCCATCGTTGTTGCGAAGGAGCGTCGACGGGCTCATGCACGTCAAATCCCGTGGAAGCGCGGCCTCCCTGGACTTCGCTCAGCCATACGCGTTTGCCGCGCGCGGCGGATTTCACGAACTCGACCCGCAAGCCGAAGTCCGCGTCGTCGATGTTGCCCCATTTCGGAAAACTTGAACACCCGATGCCATCCAATTGGTCGGCAAAGAACCAGTCGTTGCCGCGATCAAGGGCCTGATAGAACTGAGACCCCGCGTAGAGGGCGGAAGGCGCCGCGCCATGCACCGTGACCGGATGGTTCGCGTCGATGCTCTTGATAATTTCGTACCTGGCCGCGGCATGCCGGCAGGCGCGCCACGTCAGAAAGTGGTTGAACGCCATCATCTCGGTATAGGGGCGCTTGGGCAGCTTGCCCGGTAAAATTTCGTCAAAGCGGTTGTAACGGCGTATCCAGACGCGGTTCAGATCGTCGAGAGTGTCATAGGTGTCCTCGAGCCAGTCGTGAAAGGCCCGCAACGTGTTCTCGCAGTAACATACCAATCCATCGGCCTGCACGTTCCACCGGAGTTCATTCCAGGCATCCCAGCCGCGGAGGCATGGCGCGTCGCGGTAGCGCGCGGTGGTCTCGGCGAGGAATTGCCGCATGCGCGCCCACACACCGGTATGGTCGAAGCAACCGCCCGGTGTGAGCCCGAAATGACATTCCCCGCGATTCGACGACACGACCACGCGCCCCATATGGTCGATCATCTCACTGCCGGGTTCCTCGCGGTGAATCCAATAGGGATGAATCTCCGCAATGGTGCTGAGCACGACGCCAAGGCCATATTTTTCGGCCAGTTCCATCAGGCGGTCGTAGTCGTCGAAGCGAAAGGTGCGGGATTTCGCCTCGACCCACCCCCACAAAACCCAGAGTTGCACCGTGTTGAGTCCGGAATCTTTGATGCGAGCGAAATCGTCTTCCCAGTAGCGTTCGGTAGGAAACGGTGCACGATAATATTGAACACCAAGATTCATGACTGCTCCCCGTTACTGCTGTGCACAACGTTGACGCTTGCCGCGAAAGGCCGTAGTATATCACGCTATGCAGTGCTACAAAGGCGGTCTCAGGCATTTTCAAAAGGTGTCGCAAAAGAATTACCGCTCCAAGCAAGCGAACCGAGCCCGTGGCTTGTCCACCTATTCGCGCAATCTGTCGGTCCCGTTTTTGTTGTCCTGCGGGACGCCGAATGGCCCACTAAACAAGTCCCTATGGAAGGAACCACATCGTGAAACGCATTAGATTTTCAGTACTTTTAATTTTCTTGACCTGTTTCCTCGCCGGTCGCGCTGTCGCCGGTCCGCTTGCCGATTTCGTTAACACGCCGGATCCTCATTATGCTTACGAGGTCACGGGTAGGTACGACGGAGACCGGTATAGCACCCACTTCGTCCGTATGACATCGCAATCCTGGCGGGAAGGCGATGCGACGCCCCATATCTGGAAACACTGGTTGTCGATCTACGTCCCTGAGAATTTGCAGCAAAAGGAAGCTTTGTTGCGGATCCAAGGAGGAAAACACACCGACGATCAGCCGGCGCCCGAGCATCAATGGGCCACCATCGCGGTTGTGACGCGCTCCATTGTGGCTGTTCTTGAGACAGTACCCAACCAGCCTCTTGTGTTTACAGGCCAGGAGAAAGGTCTCGTCGAGGACGAAATTATCGCCTTAACCTTCAAATACTTCTCGGAAACGCAGGATCCCACCTGGCCTTTGCTGTTCCCTATGGTGAAAAGCGTAGTAAAAGCGATGGATACCGTCCAGGATTTTGCCGCGACGAAACTCGATCGGCCCGCCGCGGTGGACCAGTTTGTGCTTACCGGATTCTCGAAGCGGGGCTGGACCACGTGGCTCACGGGCGCTGTGGACCCGCGCGTCAAGGGGATTGTGCCCATCGTAATAGACGTGCTCAATATGAAGCCCCAGATGGAGTACCAGAAGTTCTCGTACGGCGGTTATAGCCAGGAAGTCGAGGACTATTCCGAACTTGACCTCATGGGTCTGCTTACGTCGCGGGAGGGCAAGCCGTTGCTCGAACTTGTGGACCCTTATGAATACCGCGAGTCCCTGACCATACCAAAGCTCGTTATGCTTGGGATAAGTCCTGTTCTTTTCCGGATTTCTTCTTCGTAATTTTCTTGAAAAGATCCTTATACTTATTTTCA
>JAWODE010000538.1:0-4510 GCA_046483455.1 Candidatus Hydrogenedentota bacterium
TTCCAAAACATTGCTCCTGCCAAGCGCGCCAAATACTTGCAAAAGCAATTGGAGAAACTAGGATACACCGTCACCATTGAACCCAAACCACTGGCCGCCTAACGTAAATTTTCGAGGCAGCGAACCATGAGCCCTTCGGCTCACCCGTAGACCATGAAAATGCCATCAACCAGGTTCCGGCAAGGGAGGACGGGCTGTCCAGCCCGTCGTTAAGACCACCGCGGACGGATACGTCCGCGCTCCTTGTAATACCGACCGGCGAGGACGCCGGTCTCACACCGCAGGAGACAAGAATTTTCGAGGCAGCGAACCATGAGCCCTTCGGCTCACCCGTAGACCATGAAAATGCCGCCAACCACGCTCCGGCAACGGAGGACGGGTTGTCCAACCCGTCCTTAAGATCACCGCGGACGGGTACGTCCGCGCTCCTTGTAATAGTGACCGGCGAGGGCGCCGGTCCCACACCGGACAAATTTTCGAGGCAGAGGGTTGCAGGGCGGGCGCGTGTGGGGCCAGCGGTGATAGGCCGTGCAATCAGGTTCTAGTTTTCTTTTTGCACGCCCTTGAGGGCTTCGTGGTAGCCGGCCATGTCTTCGAGGCGCAGCAGGATAAGGTAGGTCATGCCGAAGGCATTTGCAGGGGGCACCATGGTACGCCTATTGGGCGAGGGACCGGTTTTCTCGAAACGCAACGTGTGGGTACCTTTGAACAGGGAGTGGAGGTCAAGACGGAGCCAAACCGGGTCCTGCCCGGAGACGCAAAAGTCCCGCGGCGCGCCGAGAGGCTCATCATCGAGGTAGGGTTGGTACACCCCGCCGAACAGTGAGTACCATACAAGGGCGTTGACCTGATAGCGGCCGTCCTCGGGAACTTCGAAGTCGAATTCGATGCTTCCGTCTTGCTTGCCGGGGCGGAAATACACGGTGGGGCCGTCTTTCTCGACCGCGGACTCGGGGGTGGCACGCAGTACCAGGTCCGCGGCATTGAATACGCGGTAAGGGGCGACGCGCTTTTCGACGGGCGCAATCCGCTCGGAAAATACAGCGGGCGGGGTCTGGTACCAATACGCGACCGAGCTGATCCAATCCGAACGTTCGATGAATTGTCCCAGATGTTCTGCGGAATCGGTGAAAACGCTACCCTTGTGTTCGATTTCGAAATGGAGTGATTCTTTAAACGAAATGGGGTCCGGGAGGTGCCATCGGTAAGCCGTCACGCGGTCGCCCGGAAAATACCCCTCCCATAGCGACACGCCGTAATAGGGTTTCGAGAACTGCCGGAATCCCCACGCGTCGCTGAAGTAGTCTTCGGTGCCGGTTCCGCGGAGGGAAGGCATTTCCTCGCCGTCGATGTGGAAGAAATCGTCGCCTTCGCCGAACCAGCCCAGTTCCATCTGATGGACTGAGTAGACCGTCCCCACGTAATGCCCCCGGCCCTTGGTGTCGAGAATGACGTAATTGCCGGGTTCGGCCGGGGCGGCCTGATTGTACCGTGCGTGGAAATACAGGGTGTCTTCGGGAAGGGCTTCATGTTTTTCCCAATCCAGATAGTAATAGAACGAATCGACCTCGTACTCCTCCGATTCATTGGTGACGGTGACCAGGGCCCTTTTTTGGAAAGGGATGCGCCAGTAGCACGTGCGGGCGCGGCCGTATGACGACGTAGCCACCACCGCCGACGTGAAATCCACTTGGGCGCCGTGACCCACGCCAAAGAAATCGCCCAAGGGAACTTCGACGCTCGGGTGGTCGAGACCGTCGTAGGTGATGCGTAACACCAACGACCGCGGATAAAAAGGGTCGTATGCCCCGACCGTGCACCACATGTGGGTGATGGCTCCGGGGCCCTCGAGGTCCCCGAGAACGAGGGTGCCGCCCGGCTCGATGGACCGCGCGTCGCCGTTCTTGTTCAGGTCGTTATCGGAGCTACTTTCCCGCCGGGTTTCGCAGGCCTGGGGCCGGGTCAGCGCGCGCAATTCAGAGCCCACGTGGCTGGGCACGGTTTGCTCCGCCGCAAAAGAGGCGCACGTGAAAATTACGCACAAGAAAGATGAGAGGAACAGACGCATGGTGCCATTCTCCTGTTCATTCAACTGGCGTTTTATCCATCAAAGGGCAGTTTCAGGTTATGCCCCCAAACAGGCGCCGCGGACGCGCGATCTCGTTCTCCGGAACCTGATCCAGTAGGGTCGGCCGGTAAATGACGTGAATCGGGCCTTGACGCTCTCCATGGAACCAAGCGGCCAATTCATCGAATCCTTCGCCGGCGGCGTCGAATTGGGGCAGCCACATCTGCGCGCACGCCTCGGGCAAGACCGCTTCATCTTCGCGGTAGCTCCACGTCAAGACTTCAAAGTCTTTACCGGGTGTGCGCCCCGCTCTTCGCGCCCCGTTGCGAAGCGCGGGGCCGTCTTCCGTTGCGCTGCAGTCGATGAGCGCCGTCACCTCGCGATCAAGCAGCAAACGGTGAATGCACCGCGTTACATCCTGCGCATCGAACGACACGGCGCGAATCAGGGTTTCGTCCGGTTCGATGCCCGCTTCCTCGAGGGCTCGCAGGTACCCCCGGCGCCGCTCGATACCGGGCTGGAATCCACTGAAGGCCTTGAGCATGGCGATGCGTTTATGCCCACGCTCGATAAAGAATTTCGTGCTTTCGTATGCGCCCTGTTCGAAATCCACCGTCGCGCAACTCAATTCCGGAAACCCATCGAGGCGGCTGAGTACCAGGTAGGGGGCACCCCATTCATGGATGCGTTTGGTCCGCGTATCGTCAAGAGGCAAAGGGCCCGCGACAACACACCCCCGGTAGAGTTGTTGCCACAACCCCCGGGCATAGTCCCCATTATGCGCGTTCCCGTAGGGATTGATGTCAAAACAAATGTATTCGCCACGCGAACCAAAAAGCTTCAGCAGACGGCCAAATATCCACAGCAGCACTTCCTCGCTAATCGGCACCACCGACAGCGATACAGGCAAGGTTACCCCGATACACGCCGTGCCACCGCCCCGTAGCGACCGTGCACCAATGTGCGGTTCATAGCCGACCCGCTCGATGATCTCGAGAATGCGCGCGCGTGTCTTCTCAGCCACCCCTTCTTTTTCATTCAATACTTTGCTTACGGTTTTGGCTGAGACTCCCGCTTCGTGCGCGACGTCGTAAATGGTCCAATGTCCGGTTGGATTTGATTCCTTCATGCTGCGATAATTCCCACGCCCCTCTTCTCTCAATCCGCTAAGAATACGCGAACCACGGCCCGTGTTCAAAACCTCCCTCGAAAACCCTTGCCTGCATTGACCATACCCCCAGGGCGGAAATCATGAAACTGGCTGTCATACACAATCGGTAATAATAGGGTAATAGGTTACCGTGCCGAATAAGCAATTATTGCTATTCGAGTTTTAGAAAAGATATTCTGCGGGAGATTTGACATGAGCATCCAGCCGTGCTACACTTTAGTTGAGGTAATCGGTTACTGCAAGGCTGCCATAAACAGGCAAAAGCAATCTTCAGAAAGGAGAGCACAACATGACGAAAAAGGGATTTACACTTATCGAGCTGCTCGTGGTCATCGCCATTATTGGTATTCTGGCCGCGATCCTGCTCCCAGCACTCGCCCGCGCACGCGAGGCGGCCCGCCGCGCAAGCTGCGCCAATAATCTGAAACAGTTAGGCCTTGTTTTCAAGATGTACGCCAACGAAGCCAAAGGCGAGAAATGGCCCAGCATTTCCATCGTTGGTGAAAGCGACACGGAACCCGGTGTCTGCGATGATCCGTGGTCCGGTCACATTTTCTTCGAGGGCATGCAGGTGTACCCCGAGTACCTGAGCGATGCCAACGTGCTGATTTGCCCCTCGGACGCCGGGTCGGATGAACGGCTCGAGTACGAATGGCGCGTCGGAGATAATCCGGATGCTCCATTCCTGCCCTGTAAGTTCAACTCGGCTTCGTATACCTATCTGGGCTGGGCCCTTAACCCGGAAACGATCACATGGCCGGGCGGTGACCTGAACGACCAGGTTTTCAGTGATCTCGGTGCAGGTACCGACATCGATCCTGCCGCGCTTGTTGGGGCCATGCTGGGCGCCAATCTTGATCCAAGTCCAATAGCTGCGTGGTATGAGCAGGTCGGCAAGATCGATGATACTGCCGGGCCAGCAACTGGAGCAGTTTTAGATCAGCTTATTGGTTACGCGGAGGAGGACATCTCCGGCACAAGCATGGTGGATGGTCGCGACTTTGCGGTTTACCGCCTTCGTGAAGGCATCGAGCGCTTCTTCATCACGGACATCAACAATCCCGCTTCGAGCACCACAGCCCAGAGCGAGCTGCCTGTGATGTGGGACCTCGTCGCTGCTGACGTGAGCCAGTTTAACCACATTCCCGGCGGCGGGAACGTGCTTTACATGGATGGCCATGTCGAGTTCGTCCGGTTCCCGGGCGAGTTCCCCGTGTGCCGGGCTATTGCCCTCTTGATGTAAGAACCGTTTACCAACACCGACATAAAGC
>JAWODE010000591.1:0-2998 GCA_046483455.1 Candidatus Hydrogenedentota bacterium
AGGCCATTACGGCAGCCGGTATATGGGATCGGCCACATCGCCCCCGGCGAACACCCCGTCGATGTTGGTCTTCGACGTGCCGGGATCGACGCGGAGATAGCCGACATCATCCATATCGAGAACGCCCCGGAACAGGTCGGTATTGGGTTTATGGCCGATGGCGGAGAAATAGCCCGATGCTTCAATTTCACGGGTTTCCCCCGAGTGCACTTCCTTGATGCGGACCGCGGTTACCCCGTTTGCATCATCGCCAAGAATTTCGTCCACGACGCTGTTCCATTCAATAATAATCTTCTCGTTGGCGATGGCGCGGTCGCCCATAATCTTGCTGGCGCGAAGTTGGTCGCGCCGGTGAATGATGTGCACCTGGCTGGCGAAGTTGGTGAGAAACAGCGCCTCTTCCATAGCCGAGTCGCCTCCGCCCACGACGACGACCGGCTTGCCCCGAAAACGCGGAAGCGCACCGTCGCATGTAGCGCAGGCCGATACGCCCCGGTTCATAAATCTCTCTTCGGATTCGAGTCCCAGGTATTTTGCCGTGGCGCCGGTGGCGATAATCACCGCCTCGGCTTCCCATTCCTCGCTGCGTGAACAGACCTTGAAGGGTCTTCGCGTCAAATCCACCGATGTAATGGTTTTGGGAATCACCCGGGCGCCGAACCGCTGGGCCTGTTTCTTAAACAAGTCCATCATTTGCGCTCCCGAAATGCCGTCGGGAAAGCCCGGGTAATTCTCGACCTCGGTCGTGGTCATGAGTTGGCCCCCGGGGAGAATGTCTTTACTGATTTCGCCTTCGAACACCAAGGGCTCGAGGTTGGCGCGCCCCGTGTAGAGGGCGGCGGTATATGCGGCGGGACCTGAACCAACGATTACAACTCGTTCCATAAAGCGGCTCCAATGCTGTGTATACTTGTGAGAAAAGAAACCAGAGAACAAAGACTTCCGCCAAGTATACGAAAGAGGCTCGGAGTAGACAAGGTAACCCGTCTTTGCGGAGCGAATTAAGTGCGATTGCCCTGGATCGGAGCATCACGAAATTCGGACAGGCATATGGTACAATCCCCCCTTTGCGAACGAATGGGAACATGAGCCATACCAGGAGGTGTTGCCGGAATGTATGTAGTGCGTGTTATTGGTGTGTGTACCGTTTTCTCGAGCGTCCTGGCGATAATGGCATTCGCTGTGTCTCCCACGATCACCCCCATTTTGACGCTGAAAGATGCGCAGGCAAGAGACCAGGATGACATGTGCATCTGGCTTCATCCCGAGGACCCGGCGCAGAGCACCATCATCACTTCCGATAAGACCGCTAAGAAGCTTTTTGTATACAACCTCGAAGGGGCCACTATTCAGGTTATCTCTATTGATGGCAAGCCTGGAAACATCGATCTTCGCCACGGATTTCGCCTGAACGGCAAGAACGTGGCTATCGTGGGGTTTAATGAACGCGCTCATTCCTCGATTCTCCTCTATGCCGTCGACAAGGACTCGAGAATGCTGTCCCGCGTGGACAACGGCGCCATCGAGACCGGTCCGAATTATGGCTTCACTCTTTACCGAAGTCCGAGAACGGGCAAATTTTACGCCTTTACCGTCCCCGAAAAAGACGGCACGGGTGCGGAACAGTACGAACTTAAAGCTGACGGGACAGGCAAGATCGCGGGGACGAAAGTGCGCGCATGGAAGTTGGGGCACAGCGAGGGGTGCGTCGCCGATGACAGCACGGGACAGATTTATATTGCCGAAGAAGACCGCGGCATATGGAAGGTCGGCGCGGAACCCCGCGACCCCACCCCGGGGGAATTGATCATCTCTCTAGGCCGCCATGATTTCGCGGCCGATGCGGAGGGTCTAACGATATGTTATGGCCGCAACGGCTCAGGCTACCTCATCGCCTCGAGCCAGGGCAATAGCCAGTTCAAGATCTTCCGGCGCGAAGCGCCTCACGAATACGTTGCCACATTCAAGGTGGCCGGCGCGCGAGCAACTGACGGCATCGACGCACTGAACGTTAACCTCGGTCCTACATTTCCGAATGGGATTTTTACCCTTCACAACGGCAAAAGCGCGCCCTACCCGGTGCTTATCTGCGATTTGGGGACGGTGAAGGCCGTTGCCGAGGGTGACGCGTCCAAGTTGGCAAAGGAATAGAGCGGTCTGAATACGCGTATCGGCAAGGCCATTCTTTCCCGGTGGTCCGGCCCGGTTTCTTGTTGCCTGCCTGGCAATCCCGCTACCATGCGTACATGTACGGAATAAGTGAGCAAAACGCTCATGTCAGGTCAAAAATCACGTGAGCCCCTGAAGAAAGTAGAGATAGGGCGCGTATGCCGTTTCGCGACGATGAAATAGACATCAGCTTCTTCAAGAGCCGCGGACCCGGCGGGCAAAAGAAGAACGTGACTGAATCGGCTGTTCGGGTACGCCATATCCCGACGGGGATTGTGGTGACGGCCACCGAGTCGCGTTCTCAGCACCGCAACAAGGCGGCGGCCCTCGAGGAACTCGAGCGCCGTCTTGCCGCCCGGCGAAGGAAACGGAAACGCCGCATCTCAACAAGACCTACGGTTGCATCGCGCCGGCGGCGTCTTGAGGAGAAGCGCAAGCGCTCGCGAAAGAAACAGTTGCGGAGACCGCCCCCCGAAGAGGATTGATACAGCGGCGAAGCGAACCATGAGCCTCCCTCGCTGTGTCGCGGTTTCCGACCGCGACACTCTTCCGACCGCGCGAGCCCGCGCGGTCTCCACTCCGGCAACGGAGGACGGGCTATCCAGCCCGTCCTTAAAACCACCGCGGACGGGTACGTCCGCGCTCCTTATCATACTAACCGCCGAGGGCGCCGGTCCCACACCGGACGATCTTTGGACGCAGCAAACCATGAGCCCTTCGCCTCACCCATGCTCCGGCAACGGAGGACGGGCTTTCCAGCCCGTCCATACGACCACCGCGGACGGCCACGTCCGCGCTCCTTCTAATACTGACCGGCGAGGGCGCCGGT
>JAWODE010000650.1:0-3550 GCA_046483455.1 Candidatus Hydrogenedentota bacterium
TCTGGATTCCTGCTTACGCAGGAATGACGGTGGGAAACGCGGCTGGTGGTGTAAGGCCTCTGATTCCTGCTTGCGCAGGAATGACGGTCGGAGCCGCAGTTGGTGGGAGCCCTCCTGGATTCCTGCTTGCCCAGGAATGACGGTGGTTCGAGGGGCATTCGTACCAATCGCATTACATGCGCTATACTGCGTAGCGAGCAGGGTTCGGCACAGGTATAGAGAGGAGAGGGGTGATGAAAACGAAGTGGGGTGGGTCGCTGGTGTTGGTGTGCATGATCGCCCTTTTGTGCGCGATTGCGGCAGGAGCCGATATGTGCATTGTTTATTATGACACACACCTCAGCCTGCGAATTGGCGGCAAGGAGCTTGCGGAGTACCGGTTTGCTAAAGTTCCTTATAAGCCGTACATGTCTGTTTTCCGCACGCCCTCCGGCATCGACATTCTTCGGGACGCCCCGCACGACCATCTTCATCATCATGCCCTGATGTTCGCGATCGGCGTGGATGGCGTGGACTTCTGGCAGGAGGGAAACGCTCCCGGGCGGCAGGTGCATCGTGAATTCAGCGACACAGGCGACCTCACGCCCCGATACGAGAGCACGGGGTTCATCGAGCAACTCGACTGGCTTGGGCCGGAATCCGAGCGTCCATTGATTCAGGAAAAGCGGACCATCCATGTGTTCGATCCCGAGGAATTCGGTGCGTCCTTGATTTCGTGGGAGGCCGAGTTGACCGTGCCGGAAGAAAAGGAAACAGCTACACTGACCGGGTCGCATTATTTCGGCCTGGGCATGAGGTTTGTCGAGTCTATGGACAAAGAAGGCACGTTTTTTAACGCGGACGAGGCGGAAGGCGAACCGGTGCGGGGCGACGAGCGTCTCACGCGGTCGCGGTGGTGTGCTTATACGTCGACGGCCGACGGAAAACCGGTAACGGCGGCGATGTTCGATTCGCCGGATAACCCGCGATATCCCGCGTGGTGGTTTACCATGAAGACGCCCTTCGCCTACCTTTCGGCCACGCAGAACCTGCACCGCGAGCCAATGGAAGTAAAAGCCGGGGCGCCGCTTACGTTGCGTTACGGCGTGGCTTTGTGGGACGGCCATGTCGACCCGGATACGATCGAGCAGTTGTACAAGGAGTGGCTGGCAACGCAAGAAACGATCAAAAAGGATTGAATTATTCAGAAAGTACGGGGAAATGGGACGCATAGGTGAACAGGAGGAGCATACCGTGGACACGAAGCCATCAAAAAGCGGAAATTCCCTAAACCGACGGACCTTCATCGGTCGTAGCGCCTCGATAGCAGCGGGCATTGCGGCCCTCAAGACGGGTCCGGCCATTGCGCAATCGGCCCAGAGCGCCAACGAGAAGCTGGGCGTCGGCCTCATCGGCTGCGGCGGGCGCGGGATGGGCCATATGGGCACGTGGAAATGGCTGGACGAGAACGGCGGCAACGTCGAGGTCGTGGCGGTTTGCGACGTGTATCGTCCCCGCATGGAGCGGGCGGCAAAGGCGGCAGGCAATGCCAGACAATACATGGACCACCGTGAATTGCTAGCAGATGCCGATGTCGACATCGTGAGCATTGCCACACCCGATCATCATCACGGTCCCCAGGCCATTGATGCGATGCGCGCGGGGAAGGACGTTTATTGCGAAAAGCCGTTGACCCACTGGAGCCAGTTCGAGGTGGCCAGAGAGATAGCCACTGTCGCCCGCGAGACCGGGCGGGTTTTCCAACTGGGTACGCAGGGCATGTCCGATCCCGTCTGGTGGCAGATGAAAGCGCTGGTCGAGGAGGGACTTATTGGCCAGCCGCTTCACGCGGAATGCGGGTATTTCCGCGTGGGCGATTGGGGCGAACGGGGCATGCCGATTGACGATCCCAACGCCAAACCGGGCAAGGACCTGAATTGGGAAGCGTTTCTCGGAGACCGTCCCGAGCGCGAGTTCGATGTAAGCCGGTTCTTCCGGTGGCGCATGTATGAAGATTATGCGGGCGGGCCGAGTACCGATCTTTTCCCCCATTCCTTTACGCCGATCACGACAATGCTTGGTCTGAAAGCACCGGCGTATGCCGTGGGTACGGGCGGCATCTACCGGTATCCGCTGTCTGTAACACAACAGGAAGACCCCAGCGAGAAAGTCGAGCGAGAGGTTCCCGATACGTTTAACATGTTGGTCGACTATCCCGGCGGCATCACCTGTGCCATTCTCGGTACGCAGGGGAATGCGCATCAAGGCACCGGCGCGCGCGGTGCAGGCGGCAAGATTCCCGTTCTGCGCGGTTGGGAAGGCACGCTGACGCTGGAGGGGAATGAGATTGTGTTTGACGCCTCGAATACCTGTGAGAAGGAACCGCAGCGTTATCCGATCGAAGGCGGGGAAAATATGGGCGAATACTTCCGCAAATTTGTCGAGTGTGTGCGTGCCGGTAACCCAGAGACACCGAGTCCGGCCGAGCGGGCATATTACACACAAACCGCCTTGATCATGGGGCATCTCGCATTACGCGAAGGCAAAACCGTGCGGTTTGATTCCGAAAAGGAAGCCTTGGTCATGTAGCATCCATCTTTTGTGAACCTTTGGCATGCGCTGTTTGGCACATCCTGTGGCGCTTCCGCCTCGGGAGGCTCACTTTTCATCCTATTTGGCTTGATTTTGGTCTGCGCCATCCGAGCCAAAGGATTGGATTACATCGCCGATGACCTGATCCGAGAGCCGACGTTGCTCCGTTGCTTCGGGCGTATCAATGAACGGCCATCGATCCCCCTTGATTTTTCTTACGGGATCGCCGACGTTTGAACGGTTCCACAACGTGTAGGGGACTTCAATCTCGATTGAGGTTCCATCCTTGCATTGCACATTCCAGAAATGGTCATAGTAGCGATGCTGCGCCCCCTCGAGGGGTTTCTTAAATCCTTTCCGCCACAGGCGTTTTCGTGTTTTCTGCGCAATCTGGCCCTCCCATTCCTGATTCTTCGCGCGGGTGGCTTTATAGCCGAACTCATAGCCCACGAAGAGCACTATGGCCAGAATGATCGTTGCTGCCGAAAGCAATTGTTTCTTCATGCCGTGGCCTCCATGTCTTTTTATAGCGTATATTCCCCGCCCGGCAAGCGTCGGGCCGTGGAGCCCAATTAGCGCCCTAATTTGGCCATTGAGCCTTTGAATTCAGTGTACCGCGTTACCTTTCTGCTCACAAATATCTATTAAAGAAGCAATTCGAAGACCTGACCCGGCGTAAGAGGTTGCTTGCACAGAATTGCTTACTGAAATCGCCGGATAACTCGACGGAACATCCCCGATGCCGGTGCCGTTGGAAACGGTACTGCACGGAGGTCTACGGTTGCACGCATCTCTGAAGCGCCAACGGCGCGAAATATACCAGCCTGGGCTGAAGGCCCAGGAAAACGATATCACTACAAGAAAACGGGCTGAAAGCCCGTAACATCCACAGGTCAAGTAACATCCACAGGTCAAGCGATGTACCGGTCCTTCAGACCGGGGGATGTATAGGAATGCGTATATACCCAGCCCTTCAGGC
>JAWODE010000676.1:0-3316 GCA_046483455.1 Candidatus Hydrogenedentota bacterium
CCCCGGAAGCGTGCGAATACATGCTCGGATTTGCGTCAAATCGAGTTGAATTTATGCGTTTCTTCCGGCACGTCGTAGTTCCTGACGTATCGTTCTTCCAAACCATTATCGGTAACTCCCCTTTCGCCTCTCGAATAAGGAGGAACCTGACCAAGACCTGGTGGAACAGCGGTGCCTCGTCTCCGTCCATCCTGGATCGTGAAAAGGTATTGCAGTTGACTGGCAGAGAACCCCTTATCCTTGAGGACTCGTATGGTTCAGGCGAGGTGCTTTTCGCGAGGAAGTTTCCCGATGATTCTGCCGCCCTAGTTCAACTGCTCAACGGGTGAGCGTCAGCGCATTTCGAGATCCCAATCAGGCTGTAATTTGTAGCCGGGGAGAATCCGTTATCCGATGACCGTGTCGTCACAAGTCCCTGGTTCGGCGCCCCACGAGTGCACGCAGCACCTGCCGGACAAAGACGGACAGCCGCGCTCGGCGAAGGACGGCTCGCAGGGATCGAGTGATCGGGTCACGGCCCGCACAGTGTTTTTCGCTATGACGGAACAGGCTCGTGAGTTCGCGAAGTTGGGCCTCATTGCGCGGCCTCACGGTGCTTACAAGCTTCGGTGTCAGTTGAGTTGGGAATGCGGCTGGTACTTGGTGCCCGATGGCCCAGAAATTCAGCATGGTACGGACGCATTTTTCGCACTCGCCGCAGTTCCGATCGAGACTTGGCCCGGCCCAACACACGCGAAGGTCGTCAACGATGTCGGTGTGCCGAATGAGCCATTCGACCTTCTCGGTCCGATCATAGGCGCATCCGTCATGCTCCCTTTTCATTACTTTCGTTGAAGCAAGGTGGTCGGTCAACGGAGTTGAGCCCCAGGGTAGGACCAATGTGTCATAGGGTTCGCCGCTGCCACTGATTGCGGCTGAAAACACGTGCTGGAACAGGAGGAAGCAACTAGTCAACTGGAGGCCGAAACTATCCTCCCAATCCTGTCCCAGCTGGCGGGAGTTCGTGCGCATGCGGATCAGACGGATCCCGGTGCCATCCAGGATGCGGTCCGCCCGCGCGACCGCACCGCAATAGAAGTCCTCGCGACCAAGAGGGATATCCATGCCATGCACCAGCAAGGCGCCCCCGGGCGTGCGGTTATTGCGTCCTGCTTGACCCTGAAGGTGGCGAAAGAGGGAAAACGAGGCGTCCACTCCTCCGGAGAAAGCGAAAATCGCCGGTCGCTCCCCGGTCACGGGGGTAGCCTCGGATTCCTGGTCGGCGCGGATCCTAATACGTTGATAACGGTGGGGTCGCCAGCGGTGCCAGATCGCTTGCAGGTGCTCCAGCCCATCCAGAAGCTTGGGTGAAACGGTGCCTTCCACCACGATGTCGCGGCCGTGTTCCATGGCCTTCAACAACACGGCACATACCGCATGATCCGCACGTTGTAGATCGCCGAACAGGTCGCGGTCCGGTTCGGGTACCGCGTGGCTGAGGCGGAACTCACCTGAATCCAGCCCTACCACACGCCAATCGATCCGCGCCCAGCCATCTTCACTGGCTTCCCCTGCGCTGGCGATTTGTATCGTCCTGTCTGTCATCCGTTAACTCGCACCCGCACGTTTCATTTGATTCACGACTTCCCATACTCCGCGTTAGTCGGACCCATCGCTGCCCTCCGCCAGGCGCATCAGAGGGTGTCGGGCCGAGACCAAGTTCCCGAGACGGGGCGGAACAGATTCCTGGGGCAGGACTTCCGGATTCCGTGACTTCATCACGAAATCTGCAAGGTATCGGGGAACAAAAAGGTCGGAGAGCTGCAGTTCCGATCCGCTGGATCTCGCGATATTAGAAATGAATACAGCGGTTTGTGGATTCTTCAGGGTCGACCATGAAGTCAATCCGCCGCACGCATTTTGTCCGGATACAATGGCTAGCCCCTCCTTCTCCAAGTTCAAATCAATTTTTTGACTACTTTGCAAGGAACCCCTGCCGAGATACAATTCGAAGGTATATCTTTTGTCACCACACTATTTGCCCCAACAATAACGTTGTCTCCAATAGTCACCCCCTTAGTAATTGAGACTTTATCTCCTATCCAAACATTATTCCCAATCTTTATAGGAGCGGTTTTATACCCTTTTAGCATCAAGCTGCCGTCTTTATCTTGTATAAACGAATGGTCATGATCCAATATTGAGACGAATCTTGCAATGGTCACATTTTCTCCAATCTCAATAGAGTCCAGAGCTATAATCCTAGAAAATTTATTGAGGACGAGATGATTACCCAAAGTCATTTTGCCATATGACTGTAATTCGGAATAATTATCTAACCGTATTTTCCCATGGCAATTTATATACCCCTGGTTTTTGCAGCTAATCTCCACTTTATAGCCTATAAACGAAAGCTTTCTTGCATGGAACCCTTTGACAAGCAATGAGAAGCGTAAAAACCTAAAAAAAGCTACTATTCTCTTCATCGTTAAGAGGGTGTTTACAAGAACGTTAGGTGGTCAGGTGCCGCAGGAGCATGCGTGCTTCGCTCAGCCAGACCCAAACCTTGGAGACACGGGATAGCCGATCATGATGCATCACAAGCGCGGCGCGCGCTCGGGCCATGCGTGGGTGCGTTCGGCCACCCAGCGCTTGGCCAGCGCCACGAAACCTTGAACATCCGGCTGCACGATGAACTGGTCGGATTGCACGGAAGCGATCCAACGGCCGACGTTCTTATTCGCCGGATGGCGCACCACCTGCACCTCAATGTCATGGGACTGCGAGCCCGTTTGAGCACACCGGCCAGCATAGCCCGAGTCCACGAACAGCGCCTCGACGCTCGAATACTTGGCCATGGCGGTAGCGATGACTCGATGCGCCCCGTCCCGATCCCGGAGAGTGGCGGCGGTGCCACTCACCGCAAGCAGCGAGCCCAGGGTATCGACCACGAGGTAGCGCTTGCGTCCCTTCACCTTCTTCCCGGCGTCATACCCGGGCTCTCTCCCGCTTGCGGAGAACTGCGGTTCGGCTGCGCATCCAGCACCGCCGCCGATGGGGCTTCGGCGCGTCCCTCCCGCCCGCGCCACTGCGCGCGCAGGCGATCATGAATCTGCTCGAATTTCCCCTTCTAGTTCGAGCGACGAAAGACCCGGTACACGTTCTGCCTCGGCGGAAACCCGTTGGGCAGCATGCGCGGCGACGAGATTCTGCTGTTGGGAATTGGCATCCAATCACCATGACAGTGCGTCGATCAGACTCTCGATACCGCCCCCCAGTGTCAAAGTAGTTGGAACCTGATCTGTGTTTAGAATCCTCAACCACAGAGGGGGCGGAG
>JAWODE010000694.1:0-6262 GCA_046483455.1 Candidatus Hydrogenedentota bacterium
AGCGCTGCGCGCCGGCTGTGGATATGACGGGGTGGGGACAGCTGCTACGCACCTGCCCACACCCCTTGGATAACTCGCTTAGCCCCCAGCGCAAAGCGGACATTTCTACTTTGCAGAAAAGCGGACATTTCTATTTTGCGTTGACAATGCCTTTCTTCAGCCTTTTCCTGGAAGCCGCCCGCCGCGGCGCCCGTCGATACCGCCGTATCCTGTCCCATAGAAGCCCTTTACATAGCATAGAAGAAGGGCTATGGTGGTTTTGCATGGACAGGACACAGACAATTGCTCTTGCCCTTATCACGTTGGGCATTTTGGTTGGGGTGGGTATCATCGTTGCCACCGGGGGTGGTTCTGCGACGGTGCGTCAAAGCACGTTTCGCGCCGCTCCGGGCAAGCAGTTGGAAGAAGCGCGTCCTATTGTGTCGGAAACCGCGAAAGAAGCACCGACGGAGGGGGCGCCGGAACTTCCTCGGAGCCGCGACACTTCGGACACTGCCTCCCCAGAACAACGGGAAGAGGAGCCTTCCCTTCCCTCCCCACCGCCCGAACCCGCCCTCAGTCCAGTGGATGAAGCCGTTCTGCAGGCACGCAACGCGCTGAATCCACAGACGGGCGTCGACCGCGTCGAGGAGCTCTTGCGGTCATTGGAGAACCTGGGGAAAGCGTCCCAGCTCTATGCGGTGAAAGCGGAACTCCGCCTTCGGTTTGTTCCGCCGGATTTGGAAAGCGCCGGCGCTGCCGCGGCCCAGGCCCTTCAATATGCCGCGGAGCCTGAGGACCGCGACCAGGCCGGCTATATTCAAGCGGAGGTCTTGCGGCGCGCGGGAGACATTGAAGCGGCGAAGGAAGTGGCGGCGGATGTTATGGCGGCGGAAGGGCCCTTGAGCGCGGGAAAGCTTCGCGCGTCTCTTCTGCAAGCCGAAATGAGCCGGGCGGCAGGCGACACAAAGTCCGCCGCGGAAATCTATCGGGATATCATGCAGCGCGTTGCCGGAGCGGAAGCATCCCGGAAGGGCCAGTGGCGCGATTTTTACCGTCAGGCCGCACTGAATCTTGTGCAGACGCTGCGCGAATCGGGCAAGCGCGAAGAAGCGGATGCAATCGCCGAAGAAGCCGAAAAACAGTTGGCGGTGCTTGGCGGGGCCCACGGTCCTTAACGGCTATTGGTGGGTTTCAGAACGTAAATATGCCGGTTTCCGCGAAGAACGGCGCCCACGCGCCCGGTGCCATCCAAATCCGCGCGGATCTCTATCTTGTCAAGGCTTTCGGGAAACGTGTGACAAAAGGACGGTTTAGACGAGAATCCCTCGCCGGCGCTTGTCCACACGCTGAACTCATTTGCGTCCGTCGCAAACGCTATGTCCGTCAATCCATCCCCATTAAAATCACCGAACAGAGGCAGATAGAGCGGCGTTCCCTTGTCGGGACGAAAAAACCACCCTATGGGGACACGCGTTTCAATGACGCTAATGCTTCGGGGCTCGTAGTGGTTCTTCTCGGGATCAAAACAGTGTACCCGGAGTTCCAGCGGCCACGACCGTGACGTGAGAGCCCGGGTCACGGCCTGAATGGACCTGCCAGGCTGCGGTGTTATCCACAAAAGTAAATCCGTGTAACCATCCCCGTTGAAATCAAGGAGAGTCTGTCGTGGCGGGATCAAACTCCCCCGATATCGCCTCGTGGGGCTCACCCGGACTCCGGCCTCAGCGTTCAAGGAGGAGGCGTCGGCCGGTCGTTCAATGCGGATGAGCGTATCTTCATAGTCGGGCTCGCGCAGAGTGTAGAAAACGCGTCGTTGCGCATCTTCGTCGGTGGTGAGAGAAAACCAGGGCCACCGTTGATAAGCTTCGTCCCCTGAACGGCGCATATGAACAAAGCCACTGCGGTGCGATATGTCTTGGGGCCGGCGGTGCGATGCACTTCCGGTATCATGAACCACCACTTGGTCGATGTGCATCTCGATAGCGCTGGGGGGGGCCACGAGATTCGGATACACGGTTCTGGCTACAAAAGGCCGTTCAAACAGCACCGAACGTCGGTCTGTACCGCCCAATGGGATATTCTCGACGATTTCGCCGTCGAGCGTTCGCAATTCAAGCGAGGATTCCTGAGGAATGGCCACCAGCCACTCGCCATTCCGCCGGGTCCCCAGGATATGCGGTGCGGGGTATGCGCCGGCGGGCTCAAGCACGTGGCTTGTTTGAAACAATTCGCGCGGCGACGATTGCGGCTCGTCAAGCTCAACGAGCAGGACCCGGTTGGATTGAATGGCCAGAATCTCCGCCCTGCCGTCGTCGTCCGCATCGAAGATGTCAAAGGCCGACGCGCCCTCCGGCAAGGTGATCGAGAATCGGAGCGAACCCTCCTCAATGCCGTAAATCGACAGCGTGTACTCGACCAACACCGCTATCTCCGCAGTCCGATCGTCATCCACGCCAACGGCGAATACCTGCGCCCCCGGCTGTTCCAAGGGAATGCTCACTATCTCGAAAACGCCGGCGCTGGCGGCAAGAAGCATTGTCGCAATGGCCGCAGTCATTCGGTTTTCTCCCGTGTAAGAAACACCCGGCATTGCTCGTAGGCGTTTGTGCTTGCGGGGTCCATCCAGCGGAAAACGAGATCGCTCCGGCCGTCTCCATCGACATCGTCGACCGCGTACCGCCAATGGCTCTGGGTTTCCGCCGCAATCAGCGGCTGTGAGCTGAATCCCTCCCTGGTTCCCCGGAATACCCGTATGCAGCGCGCATCGCTGTGAACAACGACGTCGCGGACACCGTCACCGTCGAAATCGCCGGTCACGTCTATCAATTCCGAGGCCAGGTAGCGGTTGAAGCGTTCCCCCGAGCGTGCGGGAACCTTGCCAATATTTATTCGAAAAGCGCCCTCGATGTCCGGAGCTCCCGAAAATCCGCCACGTTCGTCCTGCAAATGCACGCGAATGGTGTGGTCGATGGTGTGAGCACTCATGAAGCGCGTTGCCGTTTCCCGTACCCCGCCCGCGAACAATCCTGTGGATTCGGTCACCATATCGAGAAGCCCATCTCCGTCAAAATCAACAAATGAACAGCTTGGGCGGAACGACATGCTGCGGACAAACTCCGTGGTGCGGCCCCCATCGGTCGAGACGAGAGTTTCATATACCGGCGCGTGCAGCAGGCCTCCGGGCTTAAACTGCCAGTTCCCCCCCGCGAAATCTATGGTCTTGTCGTCGTTCAATCGGCAAGGCCGCATGCAGGCGGCCATACGCGGCGTCTGCTGCTCTTCCATAAGTTGGGCTGTCCAAGATGCGCCCTCATTGTGCTCGATCTCGTAACGCTGAATGTGATACCGCACATCATCACCAGGGAGAAAATCGGATTCCATCATCACAAGCCGGTTTCCGGCAATAAAAAAGCGGCACGACAGATGCAATTCCGGCGAAGGAGTTTGGCGCGTCTCGGGCGGCCAAAATGAGAGCGTTTGGTCGGGAACCAGCTTAAGTGGCGGCAAGACATCGAGAACCCCGGCTTCCGCATAGTTGGCGCCGGTCTTTGCAAACACATGGATTCCCTGCTCGCTGGTCACCAGGATTTCCGGCACTCCATCGTCATCAAGATCGTGGAGAAACCGCTCAAAATGGACCGATGGAGTTCCACGAATGGGATGCGGGTCTGTCCCATGGGGCGAGATTTCCTCATGGGGCCACGCTATTGACTGGTCCAAGACCGTCTTCCAGTCCTCTTCTCCCCATTTTACGCAGGCAATGCGAGAAGGCCCTCGGAAATACAGAGTAGCGCCCCAGAGATCGCAGGCGGGAGACTCCTCCAGGTAAGGCAGAGGGACCCGGTCCTCGGTCCGAAAAGCGTCTCCACGCTGAAAGGCGACGCAATCCGGCAAGATCAAATCGGTTTTTCCGTCGCCGTCGACATCAGCTTGCCGGAAATTACGCCACCGCTCTCCCGATAAGGGTTCCGTGCGGCCGACACGAATGCCGGGGATGTCTTGCTCGACGAAGACCAGCGCGCCGCAGACCAACCCTGCGAGAACCGCGTTCATCCGTGCAAGCTCCGTCGTTGAAGCACAACCGCCGCACCGCCCACGAACACGATGGTCCAGACAGCGGATACGAGAAAAATCCACGAGGGCTGGGCGGGCAACCAGCCCAATTCCGGGAAGCCATCCGCTCGTTGTGCAAATACCTGCCAAGTTTCAAGATACGTTGTAAAAACGAAGGGTTGGATGCCCAAAGGGTTCTTGACTATGTCGAGAAGCAGCCACAGCCCTACCGCCCAAGCGGTGGCAGCAGCATGGCTGCGGTTCAACGTGGATATCAACAACGCATAGGCGACCAGAGCTAACATGGGAAAGAGGGCGAACGCCGCGGCGGCGATATAGGTTCCGGCCATCCCGGCGCCTGTGTACAGCATTTCGCCACCATACTCGACACCATGCATTTCCCCGAACACAAGCGCCAGAGCCCAGCTTGTACCCCCTGCCAAGACCAGAAGAATCGTGGCAAAGCTCACGCCCCACAAAAACTTCGCGAGCAGGAACTCGTTGCGGCGCAATGGCTTAACCAGAACGGTCCGTATGGTCCCCCGCGACAATTCGGACGCGATCAAGCCTGAACAGAAGATCACGATAAGGAAAAGCCCCAGCATATCGAGGGCGATAGTCGTTGCATCGAATACAAACCGGTAATCGCTCACGCCGTCCTGTTGTACAGGACTCTGCAGCATCGTGCCCAGCACTGCCGCGACGACAAGAGACGGTCCCACCCAGGTGACCCGCATGCGTATCGCCTTTTGAAGCTCTACAAGATAGGCGTTCCAAATTCTATACATCATCGTTTTAGCGCTTTCAAAAAGAAATCCTGCAGCGATCGGCGCTGGGGAATAATGCCCGAAATCACGTATCCGGAACCGATTAGAAACGATGTCAACTGGTGAACCGTGGCATCCCCCAGCTTCACATTGACCCGCCCATGATTTGTTTCCACGGCGTCCACCCACGGCTGCTCCATGAGGCGCTTAGCAGCCGCTTCCGGTGCTTCGACAATAATTTCTACTTGTTTCGGGTCGTACGAAAGCAACTTATCCGTGCGCTCACATGTCAGCAACCTGCCCCGATTCATAATGGCTACCCGGTCGCACAGCATTTCGGCCTCGTGGAGCAAATTGCTCGATACGACGATGGTCACTTTGGCTTGTTCCGCCAGCAAGCGGAGGAGTTTGATAGTATCGCGGGTCGATTCGGCGTCCAATCCGTTGGTGGGTTCGTCTAAAACCAGCAATTCCGGTTCAGTAAGCAGGGCTTGGGCTAATCCCAAACGCTGGCGCATACCGTGCGAAAAGGTGCGCACCTTCTGATTCGCCGCCCATAGCAGACCCACGCGGTCCAGAGCGCGGTCCACCGTGACGCGCCGCCCCGCAAGCCGCGCCAGCAGAAGAAGATTCGCCCGGGCAGTCAGGTGGCCATAAAAGGAAGGACGCTCAACCAACACGCCCATCCGGCCGGCGATTTCGAGAAAGGCGCGGCGCAAATCCTTGCCAAAAACGGTTACCGATCCGCTGGTAGGCCGCACTAAGCCCGTGAGCATGTACATAGTCGTGCTCTTCCCTGCGCCGTTCGGACCGAGCAGGCCAAATACCTCGCCTCGCTCGATGTTCAAGGACAGGCCGCCCACGGCGACCACGTGCCCGTAACATTTCGTCAAATCCGATGTCTTGATACATGTGGGCATGCCGCAAATCCTAGCATGTTTCCCTCAGGGAAGTCAGTTGGCGCATTCCGTCGCGAGACATGGCTTACTCCGCGGGCCGAATATCTTTCAGAACAAGCTGGATGTTTGTTTCACCCCGGTACGTATTAAACTGTGGGGTAAAAGCCGCGTCCACGAAGGCAGCGTCGCGCATAATGTCGTAATATTCGCCCATTTGGAAGCCGATGGCCGGAAAAACCCGGTCTCCGTTTCGCAGCACGAGTTTCAGATGCCCCCCGCGCAACAACCGACACGATTGGGGAAGTACTTCCACTCCGTGCGTGCAGAATACAGGCTCGGCGTTGCCATGGCCGTAAGGCTCGAGGAGGCCGATGTGCCTCAGGAGTTGGCCGTCCACCTGACTGAAACCAATGAGCGCGTCGATCGAGAGCACACCCCGCAATTCGCCACTGGCCAACTGGCGGGCGGCCTCGTCTTCAAAGGCCACCTGGAAATCATCCACGTGCTCTTGCAGGATGGTCAACCCGCCCGCGGCGCGGTGGCCTCCGAACTTGACCAGGT
>JAWODE010000098.1:0-3507 GCA_046483455.1 Candidatus Hydrogenedentota bacterium
GTACAGGCTTGCCGGGGTCAATCTCGCGAATAGCGTTGGTGACGCGTGTTGCAATCTCGCGCCAGGTTGGCATGCCTTCGGGGATGGGCCCTTCGACCGGCTCGTTGAGTAAATCATACGCGTAAATCACGTCGTTGCCTTTGTAGCGGCGCGCAATGCGTTGCCAGGTGCTGACGAGGTGATCCCGGTAATTTTGGTGGGAGAACATGCGGCAAACGCCATGCTCCGCACGGCCCCCCGGAGGTGTGTGAAGATCGAGCAACACGACTAAGCCGTACTTCTCGCAGGCGGGGAGGGCTTGGTCGAATTGTTCGAGTGCGCCTTCGAGCCATTGATCGTAATCTTCAAGATTTCGTGCCCATTCTTCGGCTTTTTTCATGGGCGTCCAGTTCAGTTGCCAGCGGACGTGGTTCGCGTTCCACATGATACCCAGATCGCGCACGTTGGATTCCTGGAAATGGGGTCCGTGCATCGCGCCGCGAAGACGAGCAAGGTCGTGCCCGCGAAACGGTGTGTCGCTGCGGCGCCCTTCAGTGGATGCGCGTCCGATGCGCAACTCGACTTCATCGAACCAGACGGTTCCTGAGACCTTCTCGAGCCCCAGGACTAAGTGGGCCTTCGTGACGTTGTTGGGGATGCGTAGGGTTTCCACCGCCTCGCGCCACTCGAAGGTGCCCGCGGGCATGGGCATCTGCGGATAGACCGTGTCACCGTCTTTTTGCATGACCAGCATCACTTTGATGCCGTTCCAGCGATGCGGGGGATCACTGATATTTAAGGCTTTGAGCACGGCCCGACCCGTAATACGTTGGCCCGCGATTCGCTTCGCATCGAGAGGGATATGAACGGTCGCGGATTTCCGCGAGTCGCTGTTCGAGATTCGGAGGCACGCGCGGGCGTCTTCTTCGACAAGTTCGGCCGGTGGACCAAACGATGTGCCGTCGCTGAAATCATGGAACAGGACGACCGGGTTTTGCGTGCCGCCCAAAGCAGTGCAAAAAACTAAAAGTGCCGTTGCCATAATGTGTATTTCTTCCTATTCTTCGGTGTGTTCTGGTTTCCACGCGACAACTACACCGGTAAGGTATGTTGTGCCTTCGCTTCCCTTTCGGGCGGGGTCTTGGAGGTAGTAAGAGGTCCATCGCAACGGAGGATGGAGCGCGCCGTCATTCGCACCGCCCCAGTGCCCCATATTGCCCTCGAGGGACAACTCGATCCGTTCCCAGCCTTGTTTTGTTTTGGGTGCGGACCGCGTTTGAAACGTTTGGCCCGTAGCGTCGACCACGCGAAGCAACATGCGGTCTTGGAATTGCTCGCCGTGGACCCAGAGCATGACTTTGTCGGGTTGAGGCGCCGGAAGTTCGGGATTGCCTTTTGGACCCCATTGCCAGAAACACCAGCCGGGTTCGATGGCGTAATCAATCTTCACAGCTTTCGGGTAAGGCGGGTTGTCGCCCGGGGCATCGGCAACTACGCCCGTGAGTTCAATCTTGCGCTCTTCCTCGCCTTCGTCCCAGAGACGGTAGATTTCGCGGACATCTTGCCCCGCTGGATAATCTACGGTTTCGACCAAGGCGTAAGTCATGGGCGGAACCTCGGCGATAACGTCACCGCGTTGATCAAGCAACTGCGCGGAGGCGGTGCGAGGATGGTCGGCGAGGGTGACGGACGGGAAGGTAAATGTCTTGGATTCGCGTGCGTCAAGATGCACGGAAACAGCCGGCAGCTTTTCTCCTTGCACTTCCGCCCGTAATTGGCCGTCGACGGGCACATCGGATTCAGAAGATAGTTGGATAATCATGCCGTCGTGGCGCCAGCCGAGTGTTGCGTGCAACGGATTGGCAACAGGGACAGGGACGACGGTGCGGTACGTATACGGCGCTTCCTCTGGAGATTGGCAAGTGATCTCGATGGGCACCTCGAGCAATTCGGTGTCTCGGCGCACAATTTTGCCCTGCCAGGCGAGTATGTCGAAGGCGCTCGGCGCAAACGAGGCTTGACGATAGTCCCATGCGCCCCGGACCCCGGGTGCAAGGATGTCCGCCGGTTCGAGCGTGACGGCCTTTTTTCGAGCGTTGTTGGTTATGGGAAACATTATTCTGACGTCGCTCGACGATCGTATTCCGACAGGGACAACGGGCTGAGGGCGCAGCGGCAGGATTCCCAGCCATGAGGGCGCGTCATCGGCGAGAGTGAGATAGACCGGTGCATCGGTTACGCGCCAGATACCGTCGCCGGGCAGCGGGAAGGGCTGTCCCAAATGGTCGATTGCGCGGATGACGCGGAAGCCGTCGGGAAGGCGTATTTCGCTCGCTTCTTCGGTGGTCCAGACGGCCAGTTTGTATGCCGTGTTCTTGCGGAAGACGGCGATAAAATCGCTTTCCTTGTCGGTGGGAAGTGTCCCCGCGGGCATGTAGCCGTCGAGTTCGTCAATCAGGGCGCGCATGGCGATGTAGGAAGGTTTCGGTTTGTAGTCCCATGTGACGGTGCCGAAATTGTGCTCGCGCTCCTCGGGGTCTTTGCCGTCGTCGTGCCAGTCGTACCAGATGCTGATGGGAATGCCGTAGGATAGGTTGCTCAACCATTGGCGGGGAAGGAATTTGCCCTGGAGCTCTCGCGAGATGTCGGTCGTCGTATAGCCCCATTCGCCGCTCAGAATCGGGAATTGTTTATTGATGCCCTGTTGGGCCGCGTAGCGCGCAATCATAGCGTTGAGCCTGTCGTAGTCGCGGCGCGCGGTTTCGGGCCCCTGGTGAGAACCGCGGTAGGGATGCACGCTGATGCCGTCGACGAGGTGCAGGTAGCCTCCTTTGAAACAATCTTCGAGAAACTCGATGGGAAAACCCGAGGTGGCGGGACCGATAATGCAGGCCTCGGGATCGGCTTCGCGGATTGCCGGCACCACCGCCTTGCACCACGCGAGATAATCGTCGACGTTCGGCTCGGGTTTCCAGAAACTGATATTCGGTTCATTCCACAATTCCCAGATAATGGGTTTGTCGGCAAAATGGGCGGCCAAGGCTGCACAGAATCGTGCGTAGGCAGCACGGCCTTGGTCGGTGTGAGGCGCGAGCCCGTCGTCATAGAGGGGATTGCCATAATCGATGATGAATAGGATGCGGATGCCCCGCGCTTCCATATCCGCAACGAGTTGATCGTAATGGCTGAAGTCATACTTGCCGGGCTCCTGCTCCGCGCGCGCCCAACTGATGTCCATGCGGATGATGCCGAGATCCGATTCCTCGAGCATGAAGAGGTCGTTGGCGTTGCCCTGGTAGAAATGGATGTTGACCCCGGCGCCTTGAGAGACGGGCTTCATGCGAAGGAAAGGATGCACACTGGAATTAGCGGCTCCCTTGGCCGGTGGACATACCAGTACGTTTAGAAGAAGAGCAATTCCCAAAAACGTAGACACAATGGACCATTTCATGGCAACGTCCCCATTCTTTAGACATGTTCCCCAGAGACAGATAAAGTTCGCATACGACTTATGGTACACCACCAGAA
>JAWODE010000162.1:0-8226 GCA_046483455.1 Candidatus Hydrogenedentota bacterium
CTCGCCGATGCGAAGCGCGAAGTAACCCACATCGAGATGATGGTCCGCCAGAGCGGGGCTCATCATGTCCACCGTGTTGGCCAGCGGTATGACCAAGTCCGTGAAACCGATGTCTATGGTGGTCGTATTCATGGCAACTCCCTTGCACGCAAGCGGATAGTTGCGAGTTTAAGCGTGGGTATCACTGTACAACAACCGGACGCCCGCGTGCACCCATTTTGTCGGTATCATTCTCTTTTCTAAGGAATCGAGTTTCTATAAGACTCCTTGAGTGCTCTTTAACAAGAAGGGAACATTTGCTTTTGCCGGAGAAGGCTCCTTAAAGAGCCGCCATTTCACCCCTGGCATCGGGCAAAAATGGCGACAACGTGTTGAAATTCTTGGTTTTATTATGATAACATGACATTTCAGTTTTAGGTCGTGGGCAGGGACACCTTTAGAGGATTAGCCACGCTCGGCCGCCAGGCCCACCCTCTTTTTGCCGGATCGGGCATAACACCTAGGGCGGGATGCCGTGCTAAAATGGCTCTGCAGGCGTGAGACGGCATTCTGAAGATGGGTGTTCCCGCGGGCGAGTGGCGGAAGTGGTAGACGCGCTGGATTTAGGATCCAGTGCCGCAAGGTGTGCGGGTTCGAGTCCCGCCTCGCCCACCAAGCAAGAAACGGAAACGCTGTACAGGCTGAATCGTAACCTTGACAGAAATGGATTAGACTTTATGGCAGACGAAAAGAAGAAGAAACAGGACGAAACGCAGCCGGAGAACGAAGAAGCCGTTGGAACCGATGTGGAAGAAACGGCAGAGGCCACTTCGGAAGAGGGCACGGAAGAGGAAACGTCCGATTTCGTTGAGGACCCTGAATTCGAGGTCAATTACAAAGGGGACTGCGCTTACGAAGTCAAGGTGACGATCTCTCCGGTGAACGAGACTCAAAAATCTGCCGAAATGATCGATGAGCTGAAGAAAGAGGCAGAAATTCCGGGTTTTCGTCCAGGCAGAGCTCCACGGAAACTTATCGAGAGGAAACTTGGCAAGCTCGTGAAGGGGGAAGTCGAGGCCAAGCTCGTAAATGCCGCTTTCCAGAAGCTAATCGAGAAAGAAGACCTCCGGCCTTTAGGGCTTCCGGATATTGACGGATTGGAAGAAGCGAAAGACCGTGGCTCCGATGATCCTCTGAAGATCACATTCAAGTTTGAGGTGGCGCCGCGGGTCGAGTTGGGTAAATATAAAGGGGTCAGTGTCGAGCGCCCTGTTGTGAAGATCGAAGACGAAGAAGTGAACGAGGCTATTGATGGTCTGCGCTCGCGCTACTCGGTTTTCGAGACCCTCGAGGAAGGCGTGGCCGCCGAAGGTGATCAAATCACCATCGACTTCAATGGCACCGTTGACGGAGAACAATTCCCGGGCGGTTCCGCCAACGATTACCCTTATATTCTGGGCACGCAGCGGTTCTTTCCCGAATTCGAGAAGGCGCTTCTCGGTAGTTCAGCCGGCGATGAGCTCTCTTGTAAGGTCACGTTGCCCGAAAATCTGCCGAATGAGGAACTTCGGGGCAGGAAAGCGGATTTTACTATTAAGGTCAAGGAAGTAAAGCGTCGACAAATGCCGGAGTTGAATGACGAGTTTGCCAAACAGGCCGGTTACGAAAGCGTCGACGATATGCGCGAGAAAATCCGCTCGCAAATGCAAGAAGGTGCTTCCGAACGCAGCAACGGCATTGCGGAAAGCCGCGCCTTGGAAGCGGTTGTCAAGAAGTGCAAATACGAGATGCCCGCGAGCCTCGTCGATGACCTTGCGAAGAATATTTACCAGGAACGCGTAGCCCAGCTTCGCCAAACAGGCGACCCGATGGTAGATATTGAAGCGCGTGAAGACGAATTGCGTCAGGAAGCCCGACAAGCGGCCGAGATGGATATCAAACGCATGGTGACGTTGAATAAGATCGGCGAAGTCGAAGATATCGAGGTTACGGATGACGACTTCGAGCAGGAAATCGCCACCATGGCACAGCGCACCGGCATGCAGTCGGACGTGATCGCGAACTACCTGGAAGAGGGTGACCGCCGCAGCCGTACGGAAGGGCGCCTCTTCCGCGCCAAGGCGATGAAAGTGATTATGGATAATGCCAAAGTGAAGGACAGAGAAGTCACCGAAGAAGAGCTGGAGGCGCAAAATAGCACCAATGATGCATGAGCATTTACGAAATCCCCTGGAAATAAACGCGGTTACGATTTACGAGGATACGAGCCGAGGCGAGCGTCCTTACGACATCTATTCCAAGATGCTGAAGGAGCGGATCGTCTTTTTGGGCTTCCCCATTGATGACCACGTGTCGAATTACGTGATTGCCCAGTTGCTCTTTCTGGAATCGGAAGACCCGGATAAAGACATTCAATTATATATCAACACCCCCGGCGGTAGTGTGACCGCCGGTCTCGCCATTTACGACACGATGCAGTATATCAAGCCGGATGTGTCGTGCATTTGCTTGGGCCAGGCGGCGAGTATGGGCGCCCTTCTCATGGCCGCCGGGGCTTCCGGTAAACGGTTCGCCCTGCCATATTCCCGTTTCTTGCTCCACCAGCCGATGGGCGGCGCTCAAGGGCAAGCTGCGGACATTGATATTCAAGCTCGGGAAATCGTCCGTGTCGGCGAGATGATCGACGAGATTCTGGCGCGTCATACCGGCCAACCTATTGAAAATATTCGTCGGGATAGCGACCGAGATTTCTTTATGGATGCCCACGAGGCCCAAGGATACGGTATTGTCGATGAAATTCTCCGTCGTAATCCAACTAATTCTTAGTTAAGTAATTACGTATCTTGCGAAAGCGTAGCATCCGATAAAACTTGTGCGGCCTTTGGTTCCGAGGACCATCAAAAACTTGCAGAAAACCCGAAAATTCTGCAAAATTAGGGAGAGAAAGTGTATTAGCGAACACCTTGGGCGAGATAATTGTTGACAAAATCGCGTAACAGTGCTATAAATCTTGTCAACAGTCTCGTCACCAAGGGAGGTATTTATGGCTCCACATCGCACGCGAGGTGACGTCCCTACCTGCTCTTTTTGCGGGAAACGTCATGATGAAGTCGGGAAACTCATTGCTGGGCCAGAAGTTAACATCTGTGATGAATGTGTCCAGTTATGCGCGGAAATCGTTGCCGAGGACCGCGCGCGCAAGGGAGTATCGCGCGGTCTGAAGGTGCCGCGTCCCGACGAGATCTTCCAGTATCTCGAACAATATGTAATTGGCCAGGACAGGGCCAAGCGCATTCTCTCCGTAGCGGTTCACAACCACTACAAGCGCCTTTTGTCCGGAGGCGAGGTCGATGGGATCGAGCTTCACAAATCAAATGTGCTTCTCATTGGTCCGTCGGGTTGTGGCAAAACCCTGCTTGCCCAAACCCTCGCCAAAATGCTGGATGTGCCTTTTGCCGTAGTAGATGCCACCACACTGACTGAGGCGGGGTATGTGGGGGACGACGTCGAGAATGTCATACTTAAGTTGTTGCAAGCCGCGGACTTTGACCCGGCGCGCGCAGAAATGGGTATTGTCTATATTGATGAAATCGACAAAATTGCGCGCAAGGGCGATAGCCCCTCGATTACCCGCGATGTGTCGGGCGAGGGGGTCCAGCAGGCCTTGCTAAAGCTGCTCGAGGGAGCGACCGCGAGTGTGCCGCCCCAAGGCGGTCGTAAGCATCCTCAGCAGGAGTGCATTCAAGTGAATACGACGAATATCTTGTTCATTTGCGGCGGCGCCTTTAATTCTCTCGAAAAGATCATCGAGCGGCGCACCCGCCAGAATGTAATGGGATTTAACGCCAAGGTGCAGTCCCGTCGTGAGCGCAGTATCGGAGAATTGCTCGAATTGGTCGAGCCCGAAGACCTAATCAAGTTCGGAATGATACCCGAATTTTCGGGCCGCATTCCGGTCATTGCCACCTTGCACGAACTGGGCAAAGAAGAATTGAGACGCATCCTGGTCGAACCGAAGAACGCGATAGTGCGGCAGTACCAGAAATTATTCGAGATGGAGAGCGTCAAGCTTCGTTTCAGCGACGAAACCGTCGACGCTGTCGCGGATTATGCCATCGAGAAGGATACGGGGGCGCGTGGCCTGCGCAGCATTCTTGAACAGGCCATGCTTGATGTGATGTTCGAGATTCCCTCCCGGAAGGACGTTCGTGAGTGTATCATCACGCCGGGGGTAATCCTCAATAAAGAAGAGCCGCTACTTGTCTATGAGCATGAGGCTGAAGGGCAGCCCGATGAGGGGAAGTCCTCGGCCTCAGCCTGAGCATGCCCTGATGGCGCTTGTCTGACGTTACGGTTTTCGCGCGAGAGGGTCTTTTTCGGACCGGAGGAACAGCCCGTTCCTCCGGTTCCTGTTTCTGGAAAGGGGTTGCCCTTTTGTGCCGCTCTATTGACATTGCTTGCATTGTTGAGCTGAGATCATACGCGGATTTCGTAAAGAACCGGCATTAAGGAAGTTGGAATGTCACCCAGGAAAAAAGAACGTAGGGACAGCCTGCCGCTTTTGCCTCTCAAAGACGTGGTTGTCTTTCCTCAGATGGTCGTCCCGTTGCTGGTGGGACGGCCAGCGTCGGTAGCGGCAGTGGAGGAGAGCCTTTCCTCCGGCCGGCCGCTTTTTTTGTGCTCGCAGGTGGACCCCGAGGTCGAGAGCCCCGGACTCGACGATTTGCACCACGTCGGTGTGGCCGCAAACATTTTGCAGACGTTGCACATGCCGGACGGCACACGGAAAGTGGTGGTCGAGGGGCTTGCTCGTGGCCGCGTACTGCGACTTTCCCGCAAAGAGGAGCACCTGGAAGTAAACGTAGAACGTGTGGAAGTCGAGGAGATCGAGGTCGATGAGGAAACGATGGCGTATATGCGCATGGCATTACGTCAGTTTGAAGACTACGCCCATGCCAGCCAGCGGGTTTCTCCAGAAGTGGTCGGTTCGCTTCAGAGTATTCCCGAACCCGCTACGCTGTCCGATCTTATCTGCGCCTACCTGCCCTTGAGTGCCAATGAACGTCAGGAATTGCTCGAGGAGATCGAACCTTCGATGCGCCTCGAACACATTTCGACACTCTTGATGCGCGAAAACGATCTTATGGACATCGAGCGGCGTGTGCGAGACCGCGTCCGGGACCAGATGGACCGCAGCCAACGCGAGTATTACCTTCATGAGCAACTGAAGGCGATTCAACAGGAGCTGGGCGCCCGCGATGAAGGAGGGGATGAATTTGCCGACCTGCGCAAGCAGATCGAAAAGGCGCGTATGCCTGCCGAGGTTCGTCGAAAGGCTCTTCGCGAGTACGGGCGTTTCGAACGCCTGCCTTCGGTGAGCCCGGAGAGCGGGGTCATCCGGACCTATCTCGAATGGCTCGTTGATGTCCCGTGGAATAAACGCAGTCGGGATGTAATCAACCTGAAAGAGGCCCGGAAGGTGCTTGATGAAGACCACTATGGCCTGGCCAAGGTGAAGGAACGCATCCTCGAGTTTCTTGCGGTGCGTAAGTTGAACAAGAAGTCGAAAGGTCCCATCCTATGCCTGGCGGGTCCGCCGGGGGTGGGTAAAACCTCGCTAGGCAAGTCCATCGCCCGCGCCATGAAACGCAAATTCGTACGCGTCTCACTCGGCGGAATTCGCGACGAAGCCGAGATTCGCGGGCATCGCCGCACGTATGTTGGCGCTTTGCCGGGACGCATTATTCAGGGATTGGTGCGCGGGGGGGTCAAGAACCCCGTC
Source organism: Candidatus Hydrogenedentota bacterium (assembly GCA_046483455.1). Taxonomy (GTDB): domain Bacteria; phylum Hydrogenedentota; class Hydrogenedentia; order Hydrogenedentales; family SLHB01; genus UBA2224. Next base: position 5,762 of record JAWODE010000162.1, read on the forward strand.
TTTATGCTCGACGAAGTGGACAAGATGAGCATGGATTTTCGGGGCGATCCTTCGTCGGCGCTTCTCGAAGTGTTGGACCCCGAACAGAATCACGCTTTCAGCGATCATTATCTGGAAGTGGACGTCGGCCTGCAAGAGGTGTTCTTTATTACAACGGCCAATGACGAGTATGAAATACCCGACCCGCTGCACGACCGGATGGAGGTTGTGCGGTTATCCGGATACACCTGCTATGAAAAAGAACGAATCGCCCAGTATTTCCTTGTGCCTAAGCAGATGAAAGAGTGTGGACTGGATGATAAAGCCATCAACTTCACGCCAAAAGGCATTCAGACCGTCATCCAGGGGTACACGCGCGAGGCGGGCGTGCGTGAACTCGAGCGCAAAATAGCCAATATCTGCCGCAAGGTGGCCGTGCGGGTCGTCGATGCGCGCCAAAAGCGCAAGATGGTCATCAACGAAAAGCGGGTGGGCGAGCTGCTCGGACCGCCCGAGTATTTCGAAAACCGTGCCGATACGAAGCCTGGCGTCGGAGTGGCCGTGGGCGTCGCCTGGACCTCGGTCGGCGGCGATATTCTGCATATCGAGACCAGTCTCACCCGTGGCAAGGGCGAAGTGTCCCTGACCGGACAGTTGGGCGAGGTTATGCGCGAATCCGCCCAGGCGGCTTACACCTATCTGCGGGCCCATGCCCGTGAATTAGGGATTCCCGTGACTTTTGCCAAAACCAACGATGTTCACGTGCACGTGCCCGAAGGAGCGATACCGAAGGATGGTCCGTCCGCGGGCGTTCCTATTGCGGTTTCATTGCTTTCGGCGCTAAAGAAAAAAGCGCCGAAGCCGGCCCTGGCCATGACCGGCGAGGTTACCCTGCGCGGACGGGTTTTGCCCGTGGGCGGCGTGAAAGAGAAGGTCCTTGCGGCACACCGAGCTGGCATCAAGACCGTTGTATTGCCGAAGGATAACGAAAAAGACCTGCGCGATGTACCCAATGAAGTGAAGAAGGACCTGCGCTTTGTGATGGTCGAACACATCGACGAAGCGTTGACCCTGGCGTTGGGCAAACAGCGGAAGAAAAAATGAAGGTTCATCACGCGGATTTCGTCACCAGTGCGGTGCGCCCGGACCAGTATCCCAAAGACCGGCGCCCTGAGATTGCCTTCGTCGGACGTTCGAATGTGGGCAAATCGACTCTGTTGAATCTCCTGCTCAATCGGCGCGGCCTTGCCAAGACCAGCAAGAAGCCGGGCAAAACGCGGCTCATCAACTTCTTCGACGTCAACGGTGAAGTGTATTTTGTCGACTTGCCGGGTTACGGCTTTGCCAGAGTGTCGAAAAAAGAACGCATGTCCTGGGAACGTTCAATCTCGCAGTATATCACCCGTCGCGAGCAACTTCGGCTTGTGATGCACCTCGTCGATGCCCGTCATAAGCCTAACGACGCTGACCGCGTCCTCCTCGACATGCTCGATGAAGCCCAAGTACCGGTACTTATCGTTGCTACGAAGACCGACAAACTCCGTGCTCGCGAGCGTAAACCCGCCCTCAAACAAATCCGCGACGAACTCGAACTCGACGAAGACGCCCTCATCGTCTTCTGTTCCGCCAACTCCAAAGAAGGGCTCCGCGATCTCTGGGATGTTATCGATGATTGCCTCGGAGATGGGGGCTAGCCGCGGTCAATACGGGTTTCAAATTGGAAACACGGACGTACACCGACATACACAGCGCAGCGTAGCCGCAACCAAACTGCCGCGTCCGGAGTCCACGCGCGTCGACGCCGGCTCGCGCGGACTGGACCCCTGCTTTGGCAGTAGTGACGGAAGAGGCAGCGAACCGTGAGCCCTTTGGCTTACCCGTAGACCATGAAGATGCCGCCCCTCGCTGTGTCGCGGTTTCCGACCGCGACACTCTTTCGACCACGCGCGCCTGCGCGTGGTCTTTACTCCGGCAAGGGAGGACGGTTTTCCAACCCGTCCTGAAGATCACCGCGGACGGATACGTCCGCCCTCCTTGTCATAGTGACTGGCGAAGGCATCGGTTTCCCACCGGCCAAATCTTCGAGGCAGCGAACCATGAGCCATGGGGCTCACCCGTAGACCATGAAAATAGGGTCCGCCACGTTCCGGCAACGGAGGACGGGCATTCCTGCCCGTCGTTAAGACCACCGCGGACGGTTACGTCCGCACTTCTTGTAATACCGACCGGCGAGGGCGCCGGTCCCACACCGGAGAAATTTTCGAGGCAGCGAACCATGAGCCGTTCGGCTCACCCGTAGACGATGAAAATGAGGGGGCGACTTGTTCAAAAACCTTGGTACAGTCCCGTCTCGCTCCTTCGTCGCTCACTTGGTACAGTCCCGGTTTTTGAATTTTCGAGGCAGAACACGGACAAACACGGACGCACACAGGGCGGCCCTGATCGTTTCACCTGAGCCCTTCGGCGCACCCATGCACCATGAAAAT
>JAWODE010000188.1:0-3616 GCA_046483455.1 Candidatus Hydrogenedentota bacterium
CACCGACTGGACCGCCGAGGCCCTCGAGGCCCGGTCCCGTTGGGGCATCCCTCTCGCCGTCATGGTTTGGGACAACATTCCCTTCAACATGGAGCGCGACCCCGGCCGCCGCACATTGAAGGCCCGCACCGCCGAGCTCGCCGACCGGTTCATCGTCTATACCGACCGCTCGCGCCGCATGCTGCGCCTCGAGGGCGTCCCCGACGCGAAAATCCGCCGCATCTACCCCGGCGTAAATACCGAGCGCTTCTGTCCCGGACCTGCGGACCGCGCGAAACTCGACCTCGATGACGACGAGTTCGTGATTCTGTTCGTAGGATGGCTACTCCCGCGAAAAGGCATCGACTACCTCCTGTTGGCGCTGCGTGAACTGCTTAACGACCCCGAACTTCGCGGGCGGCGCGTCCGATTGCTGATCGTGGGCTCGGGACCCGGCCGGGTACGGGTCGAAGGGCTCCTCGACCGCCTTAAACTGAAGGAGGTGTGCACCTTCACGGGTTCCCTGCCTTACGGCCGCATGCCCGAGGTCTACCGTGCCGCGGACGTCTTCGTGCTGCCCAGCATCGCCATCCCCGAGTGGCAGGAGCAGTTCGGCATGTCCCTTATCGAGGCCATGGCCGCAGGGACCCCCGTTGTCTCGACCATGAGCGGCGCGATCCCCGAAATTGCGGACTACGCGGCGGCACTGTGTCAGCCCAATGATTTCGTCTCCCTCTACGAAGCCTTGAAAAACATGATATTGTACCCCGACCGCAGAAAAGACCTTGGGAAAGCCGGGCGGAAACGCGCGTTAAATCACTTCCAACTCCGAAATCATATCGAGGAATTGTTGCGGATTTACCGCGAAATGACGCAAGAATGAGCGAGTCCACCGATTTATATCAGAAAGCATACGGCGAAGGCCTGTCGCGTCGTCTGAAACCCCTGCGCCTGCGCCTGCGGTGGCATCTACGCGGGCTCTTGCGCAAACCGCGAAGCATCCTGGTGGGGCTCCGCTGGCGGCTGGGCGACGAGATTATGGCCTTGCCCATCTACGGCGCGATCAAACGAACCTGGCCCGATTGCCGCATCGCCGTGTGGTGCAACTATCCCGACCTGCTGGTTGACCATTCCCACGTCGACCTCGTAAACCCGGAAAAATTCGAGTTCGACCGTTTTATCAACCTCCGCGGCGCGCCGCGAAACCGCTACCGCATTCTGCACTACGCGAAACAAGCGGGAGTCGCTCCGCCGAAGAGCGGCCCGCACCTTTTCTACCGCGTGTGGTCAACCCCCCTCCTGGAACCCGTTCTCGCGAGCCAAAAACCCATCATTGCACTCTGCCCCGGCGCATCCTGGCCCGCGAAACGCTGGAACCTCGAATACTGGAGGAAATTGGGGCGCATGTTTCTTGATAGGGGCTATGCCATTGTGGAACTTGGGGTTGCGGATGACCCCCTCATCGACGTGGGCATCTCTTTGCGGGGTTTGACCACCGTGCGCGAAGCTGCCTGTGTCCTCCATGCGGCCAAACTCGCCGTCACCACGGATTCGGGGCTCATGCATCTTGCCCTGGCGGCGGACACTCCCACCATCACCCTGTTCGGACCGACCGATCCCACGATCCTGATCCGAGACGATCCCCGCTTGACCGCCCTGACGAATGAACGCCCCTGCCAAGGGTGCTGGAACCGATTTCGCATGACGGAAAAGGGCATTTGTCCCGTCGGCATCCCAGAATGCCTTGGAACGATTCGACCGGAGACCGTGTTCGAACGCGCGAACGAGGTGCTGGATGGCGCCGAATAAAAGACCGCGCATTCTTTTTCTGACGCTGTATCCGGAAACAGCGGCGAGCGCGCGGTACCGCGTCGCCCAATTCATTCCACACCTCGAGTCGGAGGGGTTTCAGTGCACCGTCGCGGCGCCATTGTCGGCGGAGGAATACGCCGCGCTTGCCGGCCCGAACCGGACACGGCGGCCCTTTTTCTACCACTTCGCTGAGACGCGCCGCCGCATCGCCCAGCTTATCGGGGCCCGCCGCTACGACGTGGTCTTCGTCCAGAAAGCCCTGATGAGTGCTTACATCAAAGGGTTGCCGGCACTGCTCCGTGCCCGCGCCCGGCGGGTCGTCTATGACATCGATGACGCGGTCCATCTTGCTCCGCCCCACCCCCTCCGCGGCATCTGGCGCGTTTTCGAAGACCCCGCGCAAATCCAGCGCATCTTCGACCACGCCGATCTGGTGCTCGCGGGCAACCCCTGGCTGCAATCCGCCGCGGCAGAACACGCCAGGCGTGTCGAGTTGTTTCCGACGGTCGTGGATACTGAACGCTTTGTCCCGCCCCGTGAACCCGCGAAAGGGTTCCGCGTGGGGTGGATGGGCAGCCCGAGCACCACGCCGCATCTCTCCGAAGCCGCCCCGGCCCTCGAAACACTCACGGACGCCGAGGTTTGTCTGGTCGGGGCCGATCCCGCCCGCCTGCCCTTCGCGAAAAACCGGGACTGTCCCAAAGAAGCGCCGGAAGCGCGACACGGGTCTGTCCCCAGGTTTTTCGCTCATCAGTGCGTAGAGGTCGTCCCGTGGGCTCTCGATACGGAAGTCGCTGAAATACAAAGCTTTACCGTGGGAGTCATGCCCCTTCCCGCCACCGAATGGAACCGGGGAAAGTGTGCATTGAAGGCGCTTCAATACATGGCCTGCGGCGTGCCGTGCGTGGCCTCGCCATTTGGGGCAATCCGCGGTATCATCAAGCACGGCGAAAATGGCCTTCTGGCTGATTCGCATGCAGACTGGCAATGTGCATTCGAACGGCTTCGCGACCCGGAAGTCCGGCGGCAACTTGGGGAACGCGGGCGCGCTACGGTAGAATCGCAATTTTCGCTTAAAGGGGCGGTCCCGCGAATGGTGGAATTGCTGGAGTCGCTGTTGTGACGCGGATTTGCTACGTGATTCCGTCGCTGAATGTCGGCGGAACGGAGAAACAGCTTCTAGCACTCATGCGCGAACTGGTGCACGATCACGAAGTGACCGTGGTCTGTACCGGCCACGCGGGAGCGTTTGGGGGCGATGCGCGGCGCCTCGGGGCATATGTCCGCGAGCTTGGCTTGCGCGGCGGATGGAGCTTTCGCATGCGCGCCCGTCTCCGGCGGGTGTTTCGGTCCCATCGCCCCGATATCCTGCACACATTTTTATTCGGATTCGATTATCAGGCGAACCGTGCCGCCCGCGATACAGGCGTGCCCGTGGTCATTTCGAGCCGCCGCCAACTCGCCAGCTGGAAAAAACGCCGCCACATCCGCTTGCAGCGCAAGGCCAATGCGCTCGTCGACTGCGTGGTGGCCAACAGCCAAGCCGTTGCCAAATACGCCATCAAGCAGGAAGACGCCGACCCCGCCATGGTTCGCGTCATTCCAAACGGGGTAAACGTGGATGCCCTTAAGACCCCCGCGGACCTCGGCCAAGTGCGCACGCGGTACGGCATTCCTCCGAAGAAGCGCGTTGTCGGTATCGTGGCCAATTTCAGCCCCGTTAAGGACTATCCACTTTTCGGACAAATCGCCATCAAACTCCTCGAACTTCGCGACGGCACAAGGTAAGCCAGGGTTACTCGATGGACGAAGAGATCCTGGGTGA
>JAWODE010000202.1:0-6595 GCA_046483455.1 Candidatus Hydrogenedentota bacterium
GTCTTATGATGGCTTTCTGTAGGACGTATATAAAACACACCTGCAATCTCTGTCTTGTCTCCGAAATTGCTATGTTGTCGACGCCGGGAGAAGGGGTCCTGAAGGTACCGCGCACATGGTCCTTGTCTCTGCCCTGGACCAGGTAGTCCCCATAGGAAAACACACACTGACGCTCCTCCATGAAGCCCACCTGTGACTCCAGCTTGCGCGGCAGCCAGAGGTCGTCGCTGTCGAGAAAGGCGATGTACCGACCCTCGGCCGCCTCTATGCCGACATTGCGGGCCATGCCAGCACCCTGGCGCTGTTGCCGAATGTACCGGAGGTGCGGCAGTTCACGGGACAACTCCTGGAGTAGTTCTCCGGTGCCATCAGTGGAGCCATCGTCGATAAGGATGTGCTCCACGGACACGAGGGTTTGGTCAGCAACTGCATTGATCGCATGAGTTAGCACCCTTGCCGAATTATGGGCCGGAGTTACAATCGACACTATCGGTTTATTCATGCATCGCTCCACCAATGCCCCTTCAATCAAGGCGCGCCACGTATTGCGCAAGCCTCTTTCGGTGGCGCAGAAAACCAAAGTTATCGTGAACAAACTCGCGCCCCCTTTCCGCCACGCTCATGTAGAAGTCTTGATCGAGGTGCAGTTGCATCACAATATCTCGGACCTCTTCCGGAGTTGCATAAAGCGCAGCTTCCCGAAATAACTGTCGAAATTCTTCTGGAAGTATAACGGGAACCCCAGCGGCCATTGCCTCCAAAGGCGTCCGTCCGAATGCCTCGACCAAGCCAGGATGGGTGAAATAGACGCAAATGTCGATCTCGGCGAGGAATTGAGTTACCCCCATGGAATCGAATGGATACACGGTCCAGTTCTTTGGGAGCCTCCCCAAAAACCGTTTCGGCGTCTCCGCGCCACCGAGAATCTTGACCTCGAACGGCTCTCGGTCCGGGTAAATTTTCAACAGTTCCTCACGACTGTCCGGCCATTTCACATATTGATCCCTGGAATGGCGGCCGATCACCGGCCGTGAACCCCTTTTCCTGTCAGGTACTCGAAATTTTTCAACATCGATGATGTTGACCCAGTCATCATCTGCAACTTCAATCCCCTTCAGGTCTTCTGGGTGTTCCAAAAAGGCGCTTCGCACGGCTGGCCCGATTGGATGCCAAACCGCCCGTCCAAACGTAAACAGCCGTTCCAGATTTTGCTGGCAGCGACCGGGGCTATAAAGTCTTGAACCTTGATCCCGGTAGTCCCGAAAAGGCGCTTGATTCACTACTACGACGACGTCTATAGCGTTTACCGTCGGAAGAAAGCACTGATGTTCCTGGAGGACGGGGGGATGACGGACAACCAGTAAGTCGCAAGTCACCTCCTGGCCGTACGTCAACAGATGGACACTTTGACCATCTATCATTTCCAATAATTTGGGGTTCCATGCGGTTTTTGGATTGAGGTCGTAGCGTGCGATCGGGATCAGACCCGTTTGGATGCCCAGAGCTTTCTGGGCGCGAATTTCTTCAAGCGTAGATGTGATTGTGCCGCCCGTGAGTCGGAAGTCGGTAGCGATAATCACGTCTAAATGATCCACTTGGGTCGGGAGCGAGTGAGTCCCATGCGGCAGCATCGGAGCAACAACAGGAAAGGGCCGGCTTTCCAACGGGAACTTGACGAAGGGCTGCCCTTCTTCTGAATGCCATCGAGTGTACGATTCCACGTATGCCTTGCGGGCGCCCATGAAGAACCCCGGGTAGCCGAACCGCGCATTGCCGGTCAGTGAGCCGGGAGAGTAGCGTCCAAACGACAATGGGCCTGCCTTCAAGCTCACTACTGCATCATTGCCATAGAGGCGGATGAGGCGTTTGATAAATTCCGAATCCCCGGAAAACCGCACAGAATCCCAATATCCCGCTTTGTCCAAAATGCGCAATCTTCGAAACATTAGCGAAGACATGTTTTTGGATAGAAATTCGCCCGCCCGCAGTCTCAATTCGAATCGGATGTCAGTCGTAACGCGCGACCATTGGGAAAGATTCGCCATCGCCCCAAGCTCGTCGATGAGATGCCGGGCCTGTATTTCAATTTTTCTTGGGTGGGACCAGTCGTCGGCGTCGTGTACGGTGATGAATTCTCCGCTCGCTACGCCTAAACCGAGATTTCGAGCGACATATGGTCCAGCATTCACAGGGCATTGGATAAGTTGTATCCGTGAATCCAATTCCATCCAGTCTTTGACAATGGTGCAGGTATCGTCTTCGCTTGCGTCATCAACGACCAAGATTTCAAGGTTATCCCAGGTTTGCCGGATGAGGGAAAGTAGGGCGGTTCCGATGGAACTTTGCGCGTTAAACGATGGAACAATCACGGTCACTTTCTGACCGCTGAGAGATCGCGGGATGCAAGATGGCACGTGAATGTTATCGATGGTGATGGTCTGGCCTGCGTTGAGCAAAGCCAGAGGCTCTAGTTCGTAATCGGCAAGAACATTATTAATTAGTGACAGCCGCAATGAGTCTCGTTGTTCGGTGTTGCCACTGCCTATGGGTTCAAGGTGCCGATTCGCGAGGGTTAAAGAGAGACCATGGCGCTTATTTGTTTTTGAAGCCCGCGACGCCACGTCGGATGCAGCTTGATGTCTTCCCAGTGCAGATAGACATTCTGATTGGAGAATGTTGATTGTTGCGAGACGATCTCTGGAGCGCTCGTGAGTAGATAAGAATTCCAGAGAGTCGAGAGCCCTTTTCTGGTCGTCCATGGTAAACCGTTTGGAGTAGTGGACAGATAATATCCAATGAGCCTCAATGCGTGTATTGGATCGGGTGGAAGTGTTGGCGAGTTGTTCCAATTCGGAGACGGAGCGCTCAACAAAACCCAATTCGATGAACTGTTGATGATTCAAGCCTCTGCGCATTCTTCCGAAGCGCATTGCTGCTTTGCGAAGGACGAGGCTGATAGTGTTATCTGAGTTGAGAATGTATTGTAGGGAACGCCGATAATAGACCCATTTCAATAGTCGAATAAGAGTTTCACGGCCGAAGGGCCGACCGGGACGCGGGTTTGAGTTGAGTGGAAATTGTTTTGGTTTTGAAGGCATAGAAACGGACGGACCTCACGATCGGTGCTGGTTTTGGGTCAGTGTTGTTCGGCGATCCAGGTAAGAAAAGGTTGGAAAAGAGCCGTGTGATAGGGCGCATCGACAGTTGGTCGAGTGGGTGATGCTGCAGTGACTGCTCCCTTGCGGTCACGAGCGATCCAGTCGATCCCGAGACGAATGGCTTCTCGCTCGAGCCAAGTGTCCCGCGGCAAGACAACCTGGAGGCGATGCCAAGCAGCGAGCCATAGTAGCCCCGAGGTCTTGTTGCGATAGGCATCGGCATCGTAGTCCAGAAACAGGCGCTGGCTTTCTGCCAGTTCCCGCGTAAGGGCGGAGTCATCCCAGAAATCGTCGTGAATCCGGACCCGCTGGTCACCGTCAGCAACCGCCTGCAGGCTTGCAATCACTTGTTCAGCGCGGCCGCCGACCTTCTGCGAACGGACGAATTGGATGAGCAGTTCGTCGTCGGGGCCTGCCTGTTTCGGCGCGGAAGTGAGCAGCGCCGAATCGACGATAGCTAGGGGTTTGATCATCTGTTGCAGCACGAAAGGTTTGCGAGAATAATGAGCGAAAGTTTCGGAGGATATGGCTCCAAAGCGTCAGACATTCTCGCATAAATCTGAAGAGGACTCGGGTCCTTTTTTCGGCGCCAATACCTCAGGTCTAATTACTAGCGAAGTGCTGCGGGGGACGGCCGCCGCTAGTAGCGAAAGCGGTCCTGATTTTCCACGAACCACTGGTAAGCATCCCGCAGCCCATTCTCGAGACCGATGGAGGCCTCCCAGCCCAAAGTGCGCAGCCGCGAGACATCAAGCAGTTTGCGTGGGGTGCCGGCCGGCTTGCTAGGATCCCATACCAGTTCGCCCTGAAAGCCGGTCACCTTGGCCACAGTCTCGGCGAGTTCCTTGATGGTGCAGTCTACACCCGTACCCATGTTCAGATGACTCAACATAGGCTGGGTGTGGGCCTGCAACAGCCTTTGTTCCAAAGGCATCAGGTGCACGCAGGCCGCCGCCATGTCGTTCACGTGCAGGAATTCGCACATCGGGGTGCCGCTGCCCCAGATCACTACTTCGTGTATGTCGGCCTGCACCGCTTCGTGGAAGCGACGGAGCAGGGCGGGCATCATGTGGCTGTTTTCGGGGTGGAAGTCGTCGCCCGGACCGTAGACGTTGGTGGGTATCACGCTGCGGTAATCGCGCCCGCATTGTCGTTTTAGCTCTCGCAGCGCTTGATGCCGGCCATCTTGGCGATGGCATAGGGTTCGTTCGTCGGTTCCAGGGTCCCGGTGAACAGCGCGTCCTCGCGCATCGGTTGTTCGGCGAGCTTCGGGTAGATGCAGGAGGAACCAAAAAACAGTAATCGCTGCACGCCGGGCTCGTGGGCGGCGTGGATGATGTCCGCCTCGATCGTCGGATTCTCGTAGATGAACTCGGCCGGGTAGGTGTTGTTCGCGTGAATGCCGCCTACGCATGCGGCCGCGAGGTACACCTCATCCGGGCGCTCGGCCCCGAGGAACGCCCGCATCTGCGCGTGATCGGTTAGTAGATCCAGTTCCGCATGGGTGCGCCGCAATCAAGCGGCTCTGCCCCGCCTTCTGCAACGTTTGGACGATTGGCCGCGCCCACCATGCCGCGGTGTCCGGCGACATAGATCCTGGGCTCTGTCATTCGTGGTAATCCATCGTCTTAAAGCCGTGCTTGCGGGAGAGTTCATCCCGCTCCGCGGTGCGCAGGTCCTCCCGGACCATTTCCGCAACCAATGCCTCGAAGCTGATGCGTGGCGTCCACCCGAGCTTCTCCCGGGCATGAGTCGGATCTCCCAACAGCGTTTCCACCTCAGTCGGTCGAAAATACCGCGGATCCACCGCGACGATGGCGCCTCCGTCCCGTGGCTCTCCCGGCGCCGATACCACTGGAGAAGCCGGCATGCTGCGGTTTGCCCAGAAACCCTTCTCGTTGATTCCCTCGCCTTCCCAGCGAACCTCCATACCCAATTCCTTCGCCGCTGCGTTTACGAAGTCGCGCACGCTGTACTGCACACCCGTCGCGATCACGAAGTCCTCGGGTTCCTCTTGCTGCAACATCAGCCACTGCATCTCGACGTAATCCTTCGCATGCCCCCAGTCGCGCTTCGCATCCAGGTTCCCAAGATAGAGACAGCCTTGGAGCCCCAGCTTGATGCGCGCCAGCGCACGGGTGATCTTCCGGGTGACGAAGGTTTCGCCGCGGATCGGGGATTCGTGGTTGAACAGAATCCCATTGCAGGCATACACGCCGTAGGCCTCGCGGTAGTTCACGGTGATCCAGTAGGCGTACAGCTTCGCCACCGCATAGGGGCTGCGCGGATAGAAGGGCGTGGTCTCCTTCTGCGGCACCTCCTGTACTTTGCCGAACAATTCGGACGTGCTCGCCTGATAAAATCGGGTCTTCTTCTCCAGCCCCAGAATCCGGATGGCCTCCAGCAATCGCAGTGCGCCCAGCGCGTCCGAGTTGGCCGTGTATTCCGGTTCTTCGAAACTCACCGCCACGTGGGATTGTGCCGCGAGGTTGTAGATCTCGTCCGGCTGCACCTGCTGGATCACGCGGATCAGGCTGGTGCTGTCGGTCAGATCCCCATGATGCAGGATGAACCGACGATCCGTCTCGTGGGGATCCTGATACAAGTGATCGATACGGTCAGTGTTGAACAGCGAGGAACGACGCTTGATGCCATGGACCTCATACCCCTTGTCCAGCAGAAACTGCGCCAGATAGGCGCCGTCCTGCCCAGTGATGCCGGTAATGAGTGCCTTTTTCATTGAATCTCCAAATTCAGAGTATTCCTGGTAACGATGCGGCCGGTGGATAGGGGCAGGATATGCGTTTGCAACACGATTCACACCCAGCGCATCACACAACGTTGCCCCAAGCCAGCGAGGTCCCCGTTTTTCGAGCGGCCGCACGATAACGGCTCAGGGTGTCTGGGCGAAATCGAAAAGTGTTCCGGATGATCTCGGCCAGGCTTGATGCGTCCTCATAAAGAAACCCATTCCATCCGGGAACCACGTAGCCGGGGAGGCTGCCCTGGTGTGGCGCAATAACGGGTAGCCCCATGGAATAGAACTGGAACATCGCACCCGAGGTGAGAATGTCACGATAGGTCAAAAGACCGAAGTCTGCAGCGCTGGCCAGTTGCTGAAGCTCGGTATCCGGAATGAAGCGGTTGATAAAACGCGTCCGCTCAGGGTCAAGACGGACCAGTTCCTGTACTTCCGGCGCTTGTGACTTGCCGGCAATAATCAAAAGCGAATCGGGACATTCGGCCAGCGTTTCCAGGATCAGCGGCAGCCAGTCGACCAGCCCCTTGTAGGGTCGAACCTGGCCCTGACGGACACGCGCGGCACCGGCGTTCTCAACCGCCAGTTTCACGGCTGGGTACCGCATCGCGGCCCGATCCCCGGGCGGCGCGCGGGCGTGCTGATTTCCATGGAAAACGGCGAGGCGGTCGCCTTTGCC
>JAWODE010000251.1:0-21079 GCA_046483455.1 Candidatus Hydrogenedentota bacterium
CGCGCGTAAAAACGCCGCATTGCTCCTCAAAAAGAGGGAGAGCCTCCTCGCTTTCAGGAGGAGTCAAATCGTGAAAAGCGTAATCATGGCGTTTGATTTTTCTGCCCCCCACAAGTTTCCATCGGGAAAAGACAATTGGCTCGGGCTGTTCACCTTCTGTTTTGAGCGTGAGCGCGTTCCCATGGATAATATTACGGTCCAAGATGAACCGTACGGCCTTCCTGCACTCGAGCTTAGTCTTTGCCTTATAAAGGCTGGTATATTCGGCATCAAAGAACGTGAAAAGCCTCTTCCGACATTCGCTGACATTATCTTCTAGGATATCTATGCCATACAGGCTAGACACCGCCAGCACACCGTACCGTTCGTATTCCCATTGGCTTTTCCCGTACATTTGCTTCACCACGCGCAGCTTACGGGCGAGGATCTCCGCAAGAAAGTTGCCCGTGCCGCACGCCGGTTCGAGAAAGGTCGAGTCAATCCGCTCGGTTTCGTGTTTGACCAGATCGAGCATGGCGTTGACTTCGCGCTGCCCGGTTAAAACCTCGCCATGGCGGGCAATACGCTCTCTTGAAGCAACCTGATCTTTCATTGCTGGCATTTTTATCCCTTCCTTTACAAGCATAGCGCATTCATTATGTTTGTCTGCAAATTGTGCAGAGGGCAGATGGCTTCGATCGAAGCAGATTTTGAAAAGCGTATATTTGATAGGCTCGATTTCGGTACGGTAATTCTCATTCAGAAAGTCTTCGGTTATATTGCCTGATCTACGGACAATTCTCCCCCGCCTCGCCGTAGTTCGTTTCCCTCGTTGGATACGTTAGCGAAAAGTGCTGGGAAAGTACAGGACATTGGGAGACCTTCGGTCGACAGAGTGTCACGGTCAGGAAACCGCGACACAACGCAGGGAGTGAACGCTTTTGGCATATCAGGAATCACACGGATTTCAAAGCCTCTCTCATCCGCGGATAATTCCTAACGGGTTTCGGGGCCTCGGGTGAAGCAGTCTTGATAGAGTTGCTCGTATTGGTCTACGATTTTTTCCTCGCTGAATAGCGCTTGAGCGCGTGCGCGGCCTTTGGCGCCCATTTCGCGGGCCTTTTTAGTGTCCCCCAGAATCTCGATCGCGTACCGGGTCATTGCCTCGATGTCGCCCACTTCGCATAGATAGCCGGTGACCCCATGTTCGACCACTTCGCGGACGCCTCCCGAGGCCGTTCCCAAGACCGGGATGCTCGAGAGCATGGCTTCGAGTGGCACGAGCCCGAAGCTTTCGTGTTCGCTGGGCTGAAACACGAGGTCCGCAAGCGGCAGAATGCTCTCGACCGTTTCGTTGTTGCCGAGATAGGTGATTTTGTCACTGACGCCAAGCTGGCGGGCTACACCCGTAGCGGAAATGCGCTCGGGACCGTCTCCGACCATTATAAGCCGTGCATTTACCTGTCCGAGGACCTTCCTGAAAGTCCGCACGACGTCGGTCACTCGCTTTACCGGCCGGAAATTGGAGATGTGCATGATGATTTTCTCGTCATCGTCGGCCAGGCTTTGCCGGTTTGCGGGGGAGACGTTAAAACGCTCGACGTTAACGAAATTGTGGATGGTATGGACAGGTTTCGACAGGTTGAACGTAGCCTGCGTCTCTTCCGCCAGCCAGTTCGAGACAGCCGTGATTCTGCAACTTCGTTCCATAGCGAACTTGGTCAAGGGGAAATACGATGGATCGCTTCCCACAAGCGTGATGTCGGTGCCGTGCAGCGTGGTGACGATGTGGAACGGTCTCTCTTTGGGCATCATCTCGCGTGCGATCACCGCACATGCCGCATAGGGAAGGGCGTAGTGAACGTGCCAAAGCTCGATATCGTGTTCCGTGGCCACTTCAAACATCTTTGTGGACAGGGCCAATGTGAAGGGCAGGTGCGTGAATAGGGGGTAGGGCACCAAATTCACGGTATGGCAGACAATGTTCTCATAGAATCCCCGGAGCCGGAACGGGGGCTCGGTCGTAACAAAATGCACCATGTGCCCGCGCTTCGCCAGTGCAAGGCCCAGTTCCGTTGCCAGAATGCCACTGCCGCCCGCTGTCGAGTGACAGGAGATACCTATTCTCATTCGATGGTCTCCAAAGTTGGCAAGGAGTCAATCCCGAGGGGGCGGATTATGTAAAGCGGCTCGCCGTATTCCACGCCAATCCGGTTGCCCCAGTAAGCCGCCCGTGTGCGAACGAATTCCCAGAATTGCGGGCTGGATACATATGTAGGCACCCCTTCATATTCGGGATTGTAGAATTGCGACTTATATTGCTTCAACGCTTCCAGCTTGGCGTCCAAGTGCTCAGAGATGTCCATAACCAGTTGGGGCGGCGTCAGGTCTCCGTAAACCCGGTAGAAGAAACGGCGCATCACGCGGTGAGGCTCGCGCTGGGCGTCGGCGTCCATCCGCGTCAAGCCGGCGAAATAGTTAGCGTCGCGGATAAGTCCGTGGGCGCTGTTATGGTCTGGATGACGGTCGTCGCTCATGGGCGCAATGAGTATTTGCGGCCTGAAAGACCGAATAAACGGTACGACCTTTTGCTGTTGTTCCCACGTGTTGGCAATCCGGCCGTCTCTTAGCTTGACGTTCTCGCGCCGGGCAACCCCCAGCACTTTTGCGGCAGCCCGAGCCTCCTTGGCCCGTTCTTTCGGGGACCCCCGCGATGCCAATTCCCCTTCCGTGAGATCGAGAATACCGACCGTATATCCCGCCGAGACCATCTTGTGAATGAGGCCTCCCATGCCGACTTCGACATCGTCCGGATGAGCGCCAACTACGAGAATATCGACCGTTGTCATAACTCCACCTCGTGCGTTTGGAACGACTCGATATCGATTTCATTGAACAGGCGCGTTACCAAGCCCCAGCCGTGCTCAAAGAGGAACGAAAAGATAGTATACACACGTTCCTGCGGTTTGCGCCATGGCATCAGCGCATTTTGGAGCCGCGCAAGTTGTTTTTGTACGGTCTCTACCTGTTTGTCGTTCCGGCGGGACAGGGTATCCCGGATACGCTCAAATTCCATACTGAAGCGTTCTTCTACGGCTTCGACCATCTCGGAGGCTACAGGATCGGTCTCTTTCAGGCCGGCCTCAAGCGCGCGAAACCGCGCCTCAATATCCGACTGGGCATCCATAACCTTTTGTATTGAAAGGCTTTGTGAGATATTTCGCAATGCTTTTTGTTCCAATTGTCCTTGAGGGCGTTCCAAATCCTCAACCTCGAGCGAGAATTTCCCCATCAATTTCTTAAGTTTAGTGGTGGTCAAGATGCATTGAATCCGGGGATACACCACCGGCATTGGTTGCCTGAAATGTTCGAAAACGTCTTTAAGTTGCCCCCAATAGGCGACTTCCGAGGGTCCACCCACGTAGGCCACGGCCTTGAACAACCGTTGTTGGACAATCGGACGCAGCGCTACATTGGCGCTGAATCGTTCCGGGGCCTCGCGTAGCAGGGCCAGGAGTTGGTCCGATGTATAAGCGATATTCTCTTGGGGAACCTGGAATTGGCCGTCCGCAAAAATGGTCTTGCATCGCCGGTTTTCCACTTCAAGGAAGAAATTGCATTCGTGTTCCGATTTTATCACTTGTGGCTGGAAGTCCATTTTTGACAATGCGCTAGAAGCGACCGTCAAGCGCCGTGTGGACTCAAGGGGATTCTCGATCTCATGCCGGATGATGTCGGCTTGAAGGGTGCGAGCGGCAGCCAGATGGGGCGCAAACAGGACCAGCGGCGTGTCCTTGAACATGCGCGCCATCAGACGGACCGTCCACTCGCATAGTGTTTCAGAGCGCGAAGCCGAGTCGTGTAAGAAGGCCGCTATCTCTTCTGTTTGCTCGGACTTGCGGACTTTCTCGACGGCGCTGTCGATCGCCTCGTGGATGCAAGGTTCAAGAGGCACGCGGTACATGGGAAGGTCTACAATATCCTGTTGTGGCTCGTAAGTGAGGCTAAAGGGCTCGTCTTTCTTGGTGAGGAAATGTGCCGTTGCGGCTTCCTCGAAGTCGTGGTCTTCACTTGCGATCCAGAATATGGGCACACACGTTCGACCAGACTGCTCTTCGATTTGGCGGGCGAGTCTGATGGCGGTGAGGCCCTTGTAGATGCTGTACAAAGGCCCGGTGAACAAGCCGGGCTGTTGCCCGGTGATGACGGTCAGTTCCGTTCCGGTGAAAGAGACCTCGGAACCCATTTCCGCGTTGTACGTCTTGATTTCTTCTGCCAGGGAGGCGGGCCAGGGAGGTGTTGCGGGCAGGTTCGATGCGTCGGAAAGTGCTGAGGGGGGGTGTGCATAGAATGGCATTAAGTCCTCGGCCTCGCCGATATACTCGCGAAAGAGGTCTCGCAAAGCCTTACTCCCTTACGCCAACGGCAATCATACGAGGAGCTTCTGCATCCAATGCAGCTCCGGTGTAATCTCCATAGAGCGCATCAATGCGAAGGCCACCCTCGCTTAGCAGCATCTCGAACTCCGCCCGAGAATAAAGCTGAACCGATTCCTCGACTTCGCCGACAATTTTTTGATTGCACCGTAGTGTCGTGCGCTTGCTTAACCGGTTGGTAGCGGCGTCGAACCAGCGGCGGTCATGGAAATCGTAGCCTTCATGTTCCCGGAAACTTTCGGGAACGAGCGCTTTAAGGGCGTTTTCTCTGTTAATATGGTCGATAAAGAAGCGCCCACCCGGTTTCAATGCCTCAGCCAGTCCCGAGATTACCCTGAAATTGTCCAAAGGGTCAACAAAATACCCGAAAGAAGTGAAGAAATTCGTAATGGCGTCGAAGGCTTCCGTGAAAGGGACCTCTCGCATATCGGCTCGGACGAGAGGACACTGTTTTTCGACTGTATCCCGAGCATCGCGCAGTAATTCCGGGGAATAGTCCAGTCCCACGACATATCGTGCATACTCACGCAAATATTTGATATGGCGGGCGTTACCGCAGCAAAGGTCGAGAACGCGCTGATCTTTGGTAAGCTCGAGTACTTGTGCCGCAAAGAGAGCTTCAGGTTTAGCGGCCTCGACGCTTCTATGAGCGTACAGGATGGGGTAGAGCGACCCGAAGGCGTGGGTGTACCATTCCGGAGAAACGTTTCGATTCGGCTTGTCCATGAGTTATTTGCCGACCTTGGTATTTTTCTCGCCAATGCGATGAATTTTGAGCATATTAGTCCGCCCGCCGATGAGCAGAGGGGTTCCCGCGACGATGATCACGGTGTCTCCGCGCTGGGCGAGCCCTTCGCGCGTGACAGTATCGTCGACTTGGGTCAACATGTTGTTAAGGCTGTCTGTCTCGTAGCCGACCAAGGCCTGTACCCCCCAGTAGAGGGCGCACCTGCGGCGAGTTGCCTCGTTCATCGTTACCGCCACCAGTGGCTTGCAGGGGCGGTACCGCGAGATCATGCGCGCACTGTATCCGGACATGGTAAAGCAGGTGATGCAACGGGCGTTCACATTTTCAGCGCAATAACTGGCGGCGTGGCCGATGACGTGAGCAAACGTGGCTTCTTCTTCCTTATAAATGTTCCGATGCGGTGCATCCGGACCACGGCGGGAAGAGCATTCGAGGTCCTCATCGGTCTTTGACGCAATACGGGCCATCGTGGCCGTGGCTGCGGTAGGAAAGCGTCCAATGGCGGTTTCGCCGCTGAGCA
This sequence comes from Candidatus Hydrogenedentota bacterium, assembly GCA_046483455.1. Classification (GTDB taxonomy): domain Bacteria; phylum Hydrogenedentota; class Hydrogenedentia; order Hydrogenedentales; family SLHB01; genus UBA2224. The sequence goes on from JAWODE010000251.1 coordinate 5,684, forward strand.
TGAGGGCATCCGTTCCGTCATGTATAGCGTTTGCGACGTCGGCGGCCTCGGCACGGGTAGGCCGGACGCTGCTTATCATCGATTCCAGCATTTGAGTAGCGGTGATGACGGGCACGCCGCGGTGACTGCACTTGCTGATGATGTCTTTCTGGAGCTGCGGGACCTCATACAATTCCATTTCCACGCCGAGGTCTCCGCGGGCAACCATGACCGCGTCCGTGATATCGAGAATATCGTCAATATTCTCGACGGCTTCGGGCCGCTCGATTTTGGCAACTACTGGAGTGTCGTGTCCTGCTGAAGCAATACGCTCTTTCAAGTCGGCGATGTCGTTAGCGGAGCGTACGAAGGAGAGAGCAACATAATCCACCCCCAAATCCAAGGCAAAACCCAAGTCCTCGATATCTTTTTCGGTTGGAAGCTCGGCGCTGACCGGGACTCCTGGTAAATTGATGCCTTTGTGCTCGCCCAGTTCGCCCCCACGCACGACGATACAATGGATATCAGGCCCACTTACTTTCGAGACCGAGAGTTCGAGCACGCCGTCCGCGAGGAGAAGCCGGTCCCCGGTTTTGACGTCTCTGTGCAGGAATTCATATGTCGTGGAGACGCATTCGGCTGTGCCCGGTACATCGCGTGTCGTGATACAGAAGGGCGCCCCCGCCTGCAGTTGTACGGGGCGGCCGTCCTTAAGCGGACCCGTGCGGATTTTGGGGCCCTGAAGATCGGCCATAACGGCGACGACGTTGCCCGATTCGTCTGCTGCGCGGTGAACGGCCTCGAGATAGCGGCGATGATCGTCATGCGTACCGTGGGAAAAGTTAAGACGGGCGACGTCCATGCCCGCCTTGACAAGACCGAGGATGGTTTCGTCATCGCTTGAACTTGGCCCAAGGGTGCAGACGATTTTGGTTCGCCGCATGATGGTGTTTATTCCTTGTCGTCAGTAAAGGCCTCGTAAATCGCGCGCACGGCGGTCTCCAGGTCTTTGTCCTCGACTCCCACGATGATGTTGTTTTCCGAAGAACCCTGGTCAATGACGCGGATGTTAACGTTGGTTTTTGCCAATGCGCCCATGAGGGTACCAGCAATACCAATATGCCCGGCCATTCCCTGACCGACGGTGGCAATAAGCGCAAGATTGGGCGATAATTCGACGCGGTCGGGTTCGCATCGCTGCTTGATGACTTTCAAAACAGCCGGCCCATGGTTGCCTAATGCTTCATCGCTGACAATTACGGAGATCGTGTCAATACTCGAGGGCATATGCTCGAAGCTGATGCCAAACTCCTCGAGGATGGTGAGGACCCGGCGGCCAAACCCCAATTCGCGGTTCATCAGAGCTTTCTCGATGGTGATCATCGAGAATCCTTTGCGGCCGGCGATACCGCATACGGGGGTCGTGCTTTCTCGTTCAGAGACAATAATCGTACCGGTGGCGTCGAGGTCATGGGTGTTGCGAATACTTATCGGGATACCGCTTTCACGTACAGGGAAGATGGCTTCATCGTGCAGCACCTTGGCTCCCATATACGAAAGCTCGCGCAACTCCTTGTAAGTTATCTTGGCGATGTGCCGGGCTTCGGGCACGATTTTGGGATCGGTCATGCGGAATCCTGAAACGTCGGTCCAGTTTTCGTAGAGCGAAGAGCCGGTTGCGCGGGCCACAATCGCGCCGGTAACATCGCTGCCCCCCCGCGAGAAGGTCTTGATGCGGCCATCCGGCAGCACGCCGTAGAATCCCGGTACGACGAAAAGCCCGTCTCCGGAAAGCCGCTCAGCCAGGACATCGTATGTCTTGTCGTCAAGAATGCCTTCTTCGTCGAAGAAGATACTCTGAGCAGGATCGACGAATGTTGCGTCCAGAAGCTCTGCAGTAAGGATTCCGTTGAGATATTCGCCGCGTGAGGCCATGTAGTCAGGTTCGGGGTGGCGTTCTCCTGCCGCGGCAATCTCTTCCATGTGCGCGTGCGAATCGAAAGCGATTCCAAGTTCGGTGGCGAGTTGTTCAAAACGGGCCGCGATAATACCGCGGGGCTGGGACGCATCGAGTCCCTGTTTGGCGAGGTCGTGCCAGGTATAGAGGAGGTCGGTTATCTTCTTGTCTTTTTCGCTGCGTTTGCCTGGCGCTGAAGGCACGATGAAGCGCCGTTCCGGATTTGCCCGGATAATGGCTTCGACCTTACGAATGCAGGGGGTGTCCGCGAGGGAAGAGCCTCCGAATTTGCAGGTGATAAGTCCCATGATTCTTTGCGCTTCTCCTTCCTTCTTGCGGGCGGTGCGGTTTCTTGGTTTATTACACGGGAAGCTCGTATGTCCCCACAGACCGCCCTTTGTCTTAAGGTTGCCAAGTCTCCGCTCGTGTGTCTACAGGGAGGATGTAATCAACCTGAGTATATCGTTATACGTAACAAACAAAAGCAAGCTGATAATGACCACCAACCCTACTTGCTGAATACGCTCCTGGGTTTTTTCGGGGATCGGCTTCCTCCAGATGCCTTCCCATGCGAGAAATATGAGATGTCCGCCGTCCAGTACAGGCAGCGGCAGCAGATTGAATACGCAGAGATTGACACTGATGAAAGCCGTGATTTTAAGCAGCCACATGATGCCCATACTGGCCGCGGTCGTCGTTACTTGATAGATGAGCACCGGCCCACCCAAATCCTTGGGGCTGACCGTGCCCGCGAACAGCATCACCAGCGTCTCAATCGTGTTTGACAAAGCTTTGTAGCCTTGGCGGAAGGCTTCCGGCACAATCCGGATGGGCGGCACTTGGTGAAAGACCATTTTTTCGCCCCAAACAATGCCGATAGCTCCCGAGGGTTGGGGAGTGAGTTCAACGGTCTTGATTTTCTCTGGCCGGGCGAGGCCAAATAAGCGCGCTTGTTGTTTGACTTTCAGGTTAATGGTTTGTCCGATGTTTTCCCGCTCGGCTTCACGGAGGTTTTCCGCGGTGGCCGGCTCGCCGTTTACTTCAAGAACGACGTCGCCGCGTTTCAGGCCGGTCGCTTCCGTTACCTCTTCCGATACATATCCCACAGTGGGAGGTTGTTGTTTTGCTTTCTCCTCTTCGTTATAAAGGGAAGGAGTGAATATAACCCCTTCGAAGCGCCCAATCGTTGTTGGTTGGAGGGTTATCGCGCGCATCTGGCCGTCGCGTTCCACGTTAAGGTGGACGGTCTCGTCGCCGGTCATGTCTTCCAGGAGTTTCGTGAAGGTGGCATTATCGACAATTTGACCGTTTGCCCGGCGGATGACGTCGCCCGGTTTAAGCCCTGCTTTTGCGGCCGGTAGGCCGGGCAGAATGCGGTCGATCAAGGCCGTTCTGAACGGTTGGATGCCAAATTGCGTATGTTTACTTCCGTCGATGTGTTTCGGTTCAATTCGGGAAAGATATTTGACGGTTTCCCCGTTTTGAGGGCGCTCGATCACGACATTCGAGACGTCCCCCGCACCCAAAATCGCGGCAAAAGTGATGTCCGAGAAGCTGCGCATGGCCTCTCCGTCAATCGAGACGATCCGATCGCCGGTTTCCCAGCCAATCGCGTCAGCAACGCCACGTGAGGCAACCTCATAGTCAGAATCAGAGAGTTTGTATAAAGGGGCGGAAGCGGCGGGGGACTCGGGTTTCACAAATCCGACCCGCGCGGTAACTTCAGTTTCCGGGACTTTGCTTCCGACGCCCGCCACGATTCCGTAGAGTAAAACGCCCAATACGATGTTCATAAGCGGCCCCGCGACAATCACAATCATGCGTTGCCATACGGGCTTGTTGTTAAACCATCGTTCGGCGGGGATATCTCTGTATAGTTCCTGGCGCTCTTCCTCGGTGAGGGGCCTGTCTTCCTGCCCCGCCATTTTGACGTAACCGCCTATGGGCAAGGCGCCCACGCAGTAATCCGTTTCTCCCAACTGAACGCCTAATAGCCGGGGGGGCATTCCCAGGCTGAACCGTTCGACATAGATGTTGCACGCTTTTGCCGCCAGGAAGTGTCCCATTTCATGGAAGAATATGAGGACGCCCAGTACGACAATAAATACAAATACACTAAAAAGCATTAGACTTCGCTCCGTAATCTCACCGGTGTTCTACGCCGATCAGCGTGTTTTATTGCGCTATTGTAAATCAAATGGGAAGGGAAAGTCCTATCTTTGCCGTGATGCTCTCACTTTGGTTGGAATTTCTCCGCAATGTAACGTTTTGCCTGGTCGCGGGCGCAGCTATCGGCAGCTAAGACGGATTGCAGGGAAATATCCTTTTCCAGCGTGGCTGTACTCAAGACGTGTTCGACCAGAGAAGGAATTTCGAGGAACGGGATGCGCTTTTCGCAAAACGCCTGCACAGCGATCTCATTGGCTGCATTGAGGACAGCGGGCGCCGTACCCCCGGTTCGGGCCGACTCGAGAGCCAGGCGCAGGCACGGAAACTCGCTGAAATCGGGTTTTGCAAAGGTGAGTTTGTCGATCTGCGTCAGGTCGAGACGCCTCATGGGCTCCCGCACGCGCTTGGGCCATGTCAGGGAAAACAAAATCGGAAATTTCATGTCCGTTGGCCCCATTTGCGCCAAAATGCTGCCGTCGTTGAATTCGACGAGGCTGTGGATAATGCTTTGCGGATGAATGATCACGCTGATTTTGTCGAGAGGCATGCCGAAAAGCCACATCGCCTCGATAACTTCGAGACCCTTATTCATCAGGGTGGCTGAATCTACGCTGATTTTTTCGCCCATGTCCCACGTCGGATGCTTTGCGGCCTGTTCCGGAGTAACATGCCGGCGAGTCGCATGGGGTTTGCCGTAAAACGGCCCTCCGGAGGCCGTGAGATGAATGCGGTGCACATCGTCCCGTGAATGTCCCTCAAGACACTGAAAAATGGCATTATGTTCGCTGTCCACGGGCAGGACATCTACGTTTTTACGCCGGGCAGCATCCATGATCAGGGAGCCGGCAATCACGAGGGGTTCCTTGTTTGCGAGGGCCACGCGGTTGCCTGCTTCGATGGCGCGCAAGACCGGTTTCAGGCCGACAGCTCCCACCATGGCGCACAGCGCGACGTCGACGTCGACACCCGCGAGCTCTTCAAATCCCTGGCAGCCGCGCCAGAGGTGTGCAGGAAGTCCCGAAAGATCGGCGCGTGCGGCAGCGTTGTCGTCCGCTATGGCCACATGGGAGGGGCGGAATTCGCGAATCTGTTCGGTCAGCAAATCGATGTTTGCGAAGGCGCCCAAGGCCACGACCTCGAACATGTCGGGGTAATGGCGCACGACATCCAGGGCACTTCGCCCAATGGAGCCTGTGGAACCCAATATTGAGATGCGTATCGGCACATCCTTAATCCTGTTTTCGAGTGATTCTGTACTCATCCGGGGCCTATCGCGCCGTGCACCGGCTACTCCTCGTTTTCTTGGCGGCCCAATACCCGTGAAATGGTGTGGCGGCTCTTGTATCGCTTGTAAAGGAGTTTCTTAATCGCGGATTCAGAGCCCATTTTGAGGACACGGCGCGCAAATCGCTTCGCGACGCGCAGGCGGATATTGGCGACCTCTGCCCGCACGATAGGGATGGATACAGCGGACATACTGAGAGCGTCGACGCCCAACCCGACCAGAATTTCGGCGAAAAGGGGGTCGCCGGCCATTTCACCGCAGAGGGCGCACGGGATTCGTGCGGTTTTCGCTGCACGGACCACTTGGCGGATGAGGCGGAGGACGGCGGGGTGCGCCGGGTCGTACATATGAGCGATTTTGTCATTGCCGCGGTCCACCGCCAGGCCGTATTGAATAAGGTCGTTTGTGCCAATGCTGAAAAAGTCGGATTGAGGGGCGAGAAGGTCGGCAATGACCACGGCCGACGGTACCTCGATCATGGTGCCAATCTTGGCGCCCGGATCGAAAGGGACGCCGCGCCGCTCGAGGTCGGCCCGGACCTCCCTGACGATGTTTTTCACGCGCCGGAACTCATCGAGACCGCTCACGAGAGGGAACATAATTTGGACGTTGCCATGCACACTGGCCCGAAACATCGCCCGCAATTGTGCTTTGAATATATCCGGACGTTCGAGGCAAAAACGAATAGCGCGCCATCCTAATTGGGGATTGATTTCGTCGGCTAACTGAAGATGGGAAACGAACTTGTCGCCGCCGAGGTCGAGGGTGCGCAAGGTGACGGGAGCGGGTTTCATGGCTTCCGCAACCGTGGCGTAGGCCTCAAACTGCTCTTCCTCGGAGGGCAGGGAAACCCGATTCATAAACAAGTACTCGGTGCGGTACAAGCCGATGCCTTGAGCCTTGGTCGTTTTGCTGTGGGCGATTTCGACCGGCAGTTCGATATTGGCCATTGTGGGAATCTCGAAACCGTCCAGGGTAACGCTCCGGATATCCTTCTCAGCGAGAAGCAGGGCTTGGCGTTCTTCATCCAGGCGTTTCTTTTCTTCGGTGTAACGCGCGAGTGTTGTTTCGGTAGGGCGCAGAATCACATCGCCACGATTTCCATCCACAATAACGGTGTCTCCGGCGAGTGCCTGTGCTCCTACCGTTCCCAAACCGACCACCCCAGGGACTTCAAAAGCACGGGCAAGAATGGCTGTATGAGAGGTGGGCCCGCTCAAATCCGTTGCCAGGGCCAAGGTATTCTCGAGGTCCATTTTCGCTGTATCGGATGGAGATAAATCGTGGGCGACGATAACGCAGGGATGCTCGAGATGTTCCAGACTCTCCATTTCGGCTTTCAAGAGGCGGCCTTGGATGCGGCGCAAGACGTCCACCACGTCCTGTGTACGCTCCCGGAACTGCGCATCGTCTACGGATTCCAGCATTTTCGAGTAGCGGCTAATGAACTCCTCGAGGAGATGTTCGATGTTCCATCCTTCCTCGCGAAGGCGGTTCTCGATTTCTTCGTGAAACGTCACGTCATCGAGCACCATTAAATGGGCTTCAAAAATCTCCGCGTGTTTTGGACCCAAGTCTTGCGAAGTTTTCTGGTGGAGCCGTTGAAGGTCGGCACGCACGCCTTCCATGGCATCGTGAAACCGCTGGAGCTCCGCTTCTTTGTCTTCTACCTGATACTTAGGCACTTCCAAGCCGCTCAGGCCAAAAGGTAAAACCGGGCCAATGGCAATTCCCGGTGAAACTCCTATTCCGCGCAGTGAAATTTCCACTTGATTAGTCTTCTCCGAAACCCGACGCTACCAGTTCCCGCACGGCATTTACGGCCTCCTCGGCGTCCGGCCCTTGCGCCATTACCGTCATGTCGGTGCCTTGTGCGGCCGCAAGCGTCAACAGGCCCATAATACTCTTTGCGTTGACTTTTTGGCCATTCACATTTACCTGGACGTCACTCGCGTATTGAAGGACCGTTTGCACCAGTTTCGCGGCAGGGCGGGCGTGCAATCCCATTGAGTTTACAATGGTCATTTTTTCGGTCAAATCCGGCATTATTCAGTATTCCCATTCTGTCAAGAGCGCTGTTCAGCCTCAGCGGCTTCGTCGACAACCCGCTGGACAAAGAACCTCTCTCATTTCATTGAGATTCACGTTGTTTTCAAAGGCTTTTCCTTTGCCCGGTGTGTTTGAACCCACTGTGCTGTGCGCGCTTAGAATATAGTGGATTACACGGAATTTTTCAAAAGGAAGGTAGTCGTGATTTCGTTTGAAAGGATGGGATAAACGTTCTCGGCATGGTCTTCCTAAGCTGAATTTTCCCAGAACATTGCCAATACGTAGGGGCAATCGCGCATGGTAATGAAACAGGCGGTTCAGCGGGGCAAGTCGCGGTGCCTTAAGCGCGCGTCGTGGTTCATTTCACGCAACATGACCAGCACGGCATGGGCGACGGCGACGGACCGGTGCTGTCCGCCTGTGCAGCCGACGCCGATGGTGAGGTACGACTTGGGCTCGGCGGTATAACGCGGTATAAGAAACTTGAGCAGGCCCTTTAGGCGTTCGAGAAATTCCCGGGCGTCAGGATTGTCGAGTACGAAGTCCCGTACGTCGGGATCGCTCCCCGTCATGGGACAAAGCTCGGCGTCGTAATGGGGGTTGGGCAGAAACCGCACATCCAAGACCATGTCGGCTTCCGGTGGAACGCCTCGTTTGAAGCCGAAGGACAATACCGTGACGATCAGCCCTTGGGCTTCTTTAGGACCGAGAAACATCGAGGCAATGCGCTCGCGCAGTTCCGCCACGGAAGTCGTGCTTGTATCGACGACCAAGTCCGCGCGTGACCGCATTGGCTCCATGATCTCGCGCTCACACCGAATGCCCTCCTCGACGCTGCCGGAGGGGGAACAAGGGTGCCGTCTTCGCGTTTCGCTGTATCGGTGAATCAGTACCTGATCGGTGCTGTCGAGAAAGAGGATTTCAACGGGAACGCCTGTTTCCTCGATTTCCTGCACATACCCCGGCAACTGGGAAAGCCCTTGACCGGAGCGGGCATCCAGACATACCGCTACCTTCTTGCGCGCGGGTTCCGTGCTGCCCTGAACGAGGTCGGCAAAGATGGGCAGGAGGGAAGCAGGAAGATTATCGACGCAATAATAACCCACGTCTTCCAGGAATCTAAGGGCAAACGATTTCCCGGCCCCGGACAAGCCGGTGACCAACACGAACCTGCGTCCTTCAGGCATCATCGACGCTCATAAGATTCAACAGCTTCTGATTGAGTTGCTGTGCCGGGTATATCCCCAGTTCTTTCAGGCGATGGTTCAAGGCCGCAACCTCGAGGATAATCGCGATATTACGGCCGGGACGCACTGGAATGAGGAGATAAGGAATCCGCGTGCGGAGAATGTCCACATATTCGTCTACAAGTCCTGTCCGGTCATACTGCGCTTGCTCGTTCCACATTTCGAGCTCGACCACGAGACTGATGCGTTTGGAATTCCGTACACAGCCCACTCCGTAAACGCTCTTGACGTCAATAATACCGACACCACGGATCTCCATGTGGTGTTCGATAACGGGGGAGGCCATGGCAAAAATGATGCCCTCGCGTCCCCGTCTCATGGTGACCACGTCGTCCGCGACCATACGGTGTCCCCGCTCGATGAGTTCGAGGGCGGTTTCGCTTTTGCCGATGCCGGGCGCTCCGGTAATGAGTATGCCTACGCCGTAACAGTCGATGGCTGTACCATGTATGACGGTTTCCGGAGAAAATTCTTCCGCGAGAAATAGGATGATGCTGCTGATCACCTCGTCGGTCGAGCGTCTGGAGCGCAGCACGGGGATTCCCCTTCTGTTGCACATGTCGAGGAAAATGTTGCGGGGGCGAAGGTTGCGCGACAGAACGAAGGCGGGGATTTCGAATGCAAACATGGATTCCAGGCGATGTTCGAGCTGGGAGGTTGAGAGCTGTTCCATAAAATGGATTTCGGTGTTGCCCATGATCTGAATGCGATCATTGGCGAAGTATTCGAGGTACCCCCCGAGAGCCAGGCCTGGACGATTGATATCCGAGATAAACACGGGGCGGCCAATCCCCTGAAAGCCGCCCAACACTTCCAACTCCAAGGGTTCAGTGAGCTGATCAAGAAGGCGCGCTACCGCAATACTGGCCTTTCGATTAACCGGGAGACTCTTGGTGTCCATTGCCCCTCCGCATCGGTATGAGACCCCCGGTCCTTAAAATTGCGGCTCAATCAAGCCGTAGGTTCCGTCGCTGCGTGCGTACATCACATTGACCTGCTGGGTCTCGGCGTTTGAGAACACGATAAACGGTTCCTCGGCTAATTCCAATTGCAGCGACGCTTCCACGATATCCATCGGTTTCATGGGCAATCTTTCGCGCAAAATGGTCTTATTCTGTATTTTTAGTTCGTTGTCGGGGCTTTCTTCCTCGAGGTCCTGGTCCGGCTCAATCAATCCGGTTTCGGGGACGATTCGCTCACCGGCCTTGCGCGAGTTATGCCGTTTGACACGGTCCTTGTACTTGCGAATCTGTTTCTCAAGTTTTGCGACTACGGCATCCACCGAGGAATACATGTCGGCTGAAGATTCCTCGCCGTGGATGCGGATACCATTGGCGTGGAGTGTCACTTCAGCCACATGGCGATGCTTTTCCACGCTGAGGACCACATCGGCGTCGATCACCTTGTCAAAATGGCCTTTGAGCTTCTCAAGCCGTGTTTTCACGTGGGACCTAAGTGCATCCGTAATCTCCATGTGGCGCCCTGAAATATCTAGTTGCATAATTCGTTGACCCTCCAATACTTAGAAAGCAACCCGCTCGCATTTAATCCTACCATTGTACCGCTCAACCTGTCAATCCGGTGAATCCTTACGACGCCTAATGCCCTTACAATCAGACTTTTAGAAGCATTCCCAATTTGCCCGAAAATAACGTTATCGCCACCACTTGCAGTCCAGTGGCTCACCCCCGGGAGATTCAATGTCGAGGCCAAAACGAAATTCACCCGGGACTTTTGACACCTTCACGAGTAACGTGTTTCGGCCTTGCCGGAGCAAAATATCCGTTTTGCACGATTCAAATTTCTTGTATGGCAAGTGAATCCTTTTTTCGAACACCAGGTTTCCGTTCAGCCATACCTTGGTAGCGTCTTGGATATTGAGACGAAGTACCGCTTTCTGGCGGGCGTCGCACGAGGTCTCCGCATAGGCATAGGCGGTGCCGTAATCGAAGCGGGGGCAATACTCGTACACGGGTGATAGTGCCGCCTGAAGGTCTACGGTATGTTTGTCACGCGCAAGGGAATACCAGTCCCGCCATGAAATGGGTTTGTACCACCCAAGATAGTCGGCATCAAAGTCGATGGCATGTTCTGGGGGGTAGACCTGCTCATGGCCGTCGTCATCCCAATTTGGAAACATCCCCAGCACTTTCCAATGGCGTACTTCGTGCCTTCCCTCTCGAATCAACCAGTCTTGGGCAACACGAAGAAGGGGAACGGGGTCTACCGACGGAACGCTTCGTCGCGCAAAATGTTTGATGAAGTTAATGAACAAACGGTCGGCCACGGGGTCCCGTCCCAGGTTTTCCAAAATGCGGAGATGCGTAAAGACAAGACGCCCGGCCCCAAATCGGCGCACTAGAATATCGTTTCCCCAGCAGGAAGGCTGGTCGATCATATCATTGCCGGCCGCAGCGCGAGCCGTGTCAAGGGAGCCGCAGATGTCCTCATTCGTGGGTTCGATAAATGTTTTTGGCGGGACAATGTTACGATATTCCTGGCGCATAAGGCACCGAGCCGGCAACTTTTCGAAAACGGGGTGGAGCTTAACGTAATGGTACACGCCGAAGAAGCCACCAACCGCGTCTTTGCTGGTGGCTGCTGCATCACCCTCCAGATGCGTTGCGAAGTCGTTCCAGTCGTCCGGAGGAGCAAATATGAGACCCACTGCTCCTTCGCGCACTTCTCCAAGTACGGCGCAGAGCTCTCCGGCAGGATAGGCCCGAATCGTATTGGCAAGCGGCGGCACGATGTGGACCGGAGCCCGCGGACCGCCTTGTTTGGCGAGGGGGAAAACGGTCTTCTCCCATTGGCCCGTGGGATCGACAATATGGACCTCTTCGGTGGCACGTTCGGCTGGCGAAAAGACATGAAACTCCAGCGCCGTCTCGCCCAGTACCTTCATGCCTTGCATAAGGCGCACCACCAACTTGTGCGGTCCCGGCGAACCCGACGCGGAGATGGTGCCGGTCCACAGTTCTTTTCCGGAGCGGGGGAGTTTTATGTTGCGTTTCTTTTTCCAGAGCACTTGGCTGGTGGGGCCGATCACCTGCAGCGAGAGGTCCGCGCGGCCTTCCGTTCGAGTAAGGTTGATCATGAGAACGCGCACCTTGATTTCCTGGCGGGGAGTGAGGTTGGTCCGTTCGACGCGGATTAAAGGCCGCACCTCTTGCTGGACGCTCTTAAGCGTCTCGAAAACGGGTTTGGGGCGCCGCCAGCGGTCCATGACACCGGCGCAGAATTCATGGCCGGCATCGCTTAGCTGGGTGTAGCAGTAGCCGGCGAGTTTCGGGTTGGCCATAAGCGCACTAAGCTGGTATTCGGCCGCGTCGCACTGGAGTTCCTGGGCTGCTTTGGCAAATCCGGAGAAAGACTCGAAAATGCGGTCCAGCTCGCGGTCCGTGAACTCGGACATGGTAGCGTTTAACATTCGCCTGAGGCATTGCGCATCCTTTAGATGCATGCCGTCGCTACCGTACTGCTCCAAAACGTCCGATAGGTCTTCCATGCCCCCGAACCCGAATTCCGAGAGAAAATACAGTTTCTCCGGGGCGCCGTTATGTTCGAGATACAGTTCGATCTCACGGTCCACGGGCGCACGCTGGTAAATATGCAGGTCGTCGAAGGTTTCGAATTCGTCGCGGTACGGCCGGATGAGGCGCGAACGCTCGCGGGTGCTGTTCATGCCTCCCGAGTCGTCGATAACGACTCGGCTGGGGTCGAGACTGCGGGCGAACTGGGCCAGGTCGTGCTTAATGGATTGGGCGCCATTCTTGACTTTGTAGTCGGTGTTCCCGGATTCATTCAGAATCCCCCACATCACAACGCTGGGATGATTACGGTCGCGGAGGATCATTTCGCGCACTTCACGTTCGCAGCGTTCGCGCATCCAGGGGGAGTCCGCTATCCATCCGATGGGAGGTTCTTCATAGACAAGCAGACCCACTTCATCAGCAATTTCGAGCGAAAGACGGGGCGGAGTTTTGACGTGCATCCGCACCATATTGAAGCCCGCTTCGCGTGCCAGCGTGAGCTCGCGACGTGCGAGTTCTTCATTCTCGGGAGCGGCCAGGGACCGCGGATAATCCGGTTGTTGAAGCACCCCCTTGAGAAAGATCGGTTGGCTGTTAAGAAAGAAACGCCCTTCTTTAACGGTGAATTCGCGCATGCCAAAACGCACGCTGGTTTGGTCCTTGAGGCTATCGTTTTGCAGGAACTGGCACTGCAATACATAGAGCTTGGGATTCTGGGGAGACCAGTATTCGAATTCCGGAAAGCCGAGGAGAATTCTCCCGGGTTTTCCAGTGGTTTCGAAGGGGGTTCCTTCGATGCTCAGGTGAATATCCCCGGGTTGTGAAGTTGTTACGGTGACCGCTACGCGTTTCCTGCGCGGGTCCGGCTCGATAAACACATCGGTGATATAGGCGGGACTCCGGCCCAGTAACGAGACGCTGCCCCAGATGCCGGCAAAGGTGAAGTAGCTATTTTCCTTGGCACAAGGGATTTGCTCCGGCCGAAAATCCCCGTATCCGTCGGTGTCGTGCGGGTCAACCACACGGACCACTAACCGGTTGTTTCCAATCTTGAGCGCGTTTCCGGCGGGAAGGGAAAATGGCGTATAACCGCCTTCGTGCGAGCCCAGGGACTGTCCGTTAAGCCATACCTCCGCATAATAATTCACCGCCTCGAATTCCAGCGAGACGTAACGATCCCGCCATTCTTCGCCCACCTCGAATTCACGGTAATACCAGCCTACACCGTCGTAATCGGGGAACCAGATATCCCAAACACTTGGAACCGTCACTGTATGCGTGTCGGAAGGGACGCCTTTTGCGTACCACTGTTCTTTCAGGCCCACATCTTCCGGGTCCAGCGCAAGTTGCCACTCGCCATCGAGCGGCGCCCCCAAACGAATCGAATCCATACTCTTATCCTGCATGTATGCGCGTCTGTGATAATCACCCTGGAAAAAGCAACGTCTGCCTGTCAGAACCAGGAATCTTCACTCATCAAATACGGTTTAATAGCTCAAAAACGCCACAATCAGCATGACAAACCCCACCAGTGTCTTCGCAAGCAAACCGGCGATTTTGCCAGTTGCGGCGCCCGTTCCCGTCCACACCGACTGTCCCACGGTGCGTTCCATGTTGAGGTACTCGTGAAGGGCCGCGCCAATGAAGGCGCCAATACACGCCCCGGCAAGCGTCCCCAGTACGGGAAATAGAGGCGTTCCTGCCACGGCCCCGAGGAGGCATCCGATGATTGCCGCCACTATGGACCCTTTGCTGCCTCCGAAGCGCGAAGCGCCGAATCCGGCGGCGACACCTTCCGCTACCTCTCCCAAAATCGCGAGGCCCAGCATGATCACAAGGGCCAGGGGATGGAAATGTTCAAACCCTGTTATCAGCCACGCGACAGCGACCGCGGCGAGAATCAACCAATTTCCGAACAATCCCACGAGATTCAATGCGATCCCCACGAGAATGCAAATTGAAAAAAGCGTCCATCCCAGTATAGTCAGAAACAACGTCATCCGGATGCGTTCCTCTTCTTGTTTCTCTGGCAGGGAGTCTACATGAAAGGCCGCCCGATATGCTATTATCGCGTCCTCACTTTTGTTTATAAATTACCCCCAATGAGGAAATAATTCAGTGAAAGCGACATTGGACTGTCTTGAATGCATTGCGGCCCAAGCTCTACGTGCTGCGCGAGTGGCCACGGACGACCCAGACAAGCAGCGGCGTATACTAAACGAAGTGGTTGTGCGCATCCCGGAGATGGACATGAACAAGTCGCCCGCGGCGCTGTCTAAGGTGGCCTACGACCTTGTCCAAGAAATCAGTGGCCAAGACGATCCGTATGCGGCGCTCAAGCGCACCCAGAACGAGCAGGCTCTTGCTTTGGAACCCGAATTGCGGGCGTACCTGGACAAGGCCTCCGACCGTCTTGAAACGGCCTTGCATCTCTCCGCCGCTGGAAACGTTATCGACCTTGGGGTGCAACAGGCCGGCGACATCGACATTCACACCGCCATCGAGGATGCGCTACGCCAACGTTTCGCTGTTGACCATACCCCGCATTTCCGCGACTCTCTTGCGAAGTGCTCGGACCTACTTTTTCTTCTCGACAATGCCGGTGAAATTGTCTTTGACAAACTCCTGATCGAACAGCTCTGCAACGTTACCCAAGTTACGGCGGTTGTGAAAAAGGCGCCCATTATCAACGACGTCACCATGGAGGACGCCGTTCAGGTGGGGCTGACAAACGTTTGCCCGGTCATCGATAACGGCGGTCCTTTTATTGGTGCGCCTCTGTCTCAAATCCCGGCGTCGTTCCGCGAGCGGATGGAAGCGGCGGATGTGATTGTCGGGAAAGGGCAGGGGAATTACGAGACCATCGACGATTTCCCCGGGAACGTGTTCCTGATTCTTAAAGCCAAGTGCGAGATCATCGCGGAACACATGGGTGTGAAAAAGGGAGAAGTCGCGCTCATTTCGACCCACACGCGAAATACGGAACCGTCGAGCTATTAAAAAAGTCCTTAAACCATTGGGATTGAGCGAAAAGTAGGGACGGACCCGGCGGTTTATGCAGCAAACCTGGGTCTGCCTCCCTCATAGACACATCGCCGTCAACAACAATCAACAAGAACTAGGATATACTTGTGCATATAAACGTTTGTCATTCACTTGCCAGAAGCCAATTTTCTG
>JAWODE010000031.1:0-8903 GCA_046483455.1 Candidatus Hydrogenedentota bacterium
GCGGGTTGTCCCGCGCGCCCAGCAGCCCGCCATGCACCCTCGGATGCAGCGTCTTGACCCGGCCGTCCATGATCTCGGGGAAGCCGGTCACTGAAAGAGGGCGAACGGGTCGTGGCCCGGGGTAATTTCAAGATCGACAGCGCGCTCCAGATTCAGGCCAAGCCCAGCATGATGCTCCCTGAAAGCGAAACCGAGGCGATGGAACACGAACACGAAGCCATGGAGCACGACAAGTCCGTGGAAGACGCACCGCAAGCTTTCCGGGCCCAGCTTCGCGCACTTTACAACACCTATACCGAACTGACCGCGGCCCTCGCAGGGGACGATTTCGAGACGGCCCGCGGGAGTTTACCTAAAATCAAATCCGCCCTAAGCGGTATGGACGCGAGCAGTCTCCCCGAAGGGCAACGAGAGACATGGAATTCCGCTGAAAAAAGCATGCAAAACGCGCTTGACTCGATGGAAAAGGCGGAAGCCATCGAAGGATTGCGCCGGGAACTGCCTGCAATCACGGCAGACCTCGCGAAGACGATCGAGGTGTATGGGATTGCGCAAGGCGCACCGGTGTACCGGGCGCATTGCCCCATGGCGTTCGAGGACAAGGGTGCCGATTGGCTTCAGCCGGACACCGCGATCCGGAATCCCTATTACGGCAGCATGATGCTCGAATGCGGCGAGATCACCGGACGTCTCGATGAAGCCCAGGAAGGCCCCGCCCATGAGTAACGGGGAACACCATACGCCATCCGTGCACGACATGGGCCGGCTCGACCGAATCATCTGGTTCTGCCTCAATAACAAGCTGATCGTGGTGTTGCTCATCTTCTTCTTCGTGGGATGGGGCATTATGGTCGCCCCCTTTGATTGGGACATCGGCTGGCTTCCGCGCAGCCCCGTTCCGGTCGATGCCATCCCGGACTTGGGCGAAAACCAGCAGATCGTGTTCACGGAATGGATGGGCCGGTCGCCCCAGGATGTCGAGGACCAGGTTACCTACCCGTTGACCGTGTCATTGCTCGGCGTGCCGGGAGTCAAGACCATCCGTAGTTTTTCGTTCTTCGGATTCTCGACCGTCTACGTGATATTCGAAGAAGACATCGGCTTCTACTGGTCGCGAAGCCGCGTGCTCGAGAAATTGAACAGCCTCCCGGCGGGCACCCTCCCGGAAGGGGTGCAACCCGCGCTCGGACCCGATGCCACGGCCCTCGGCCAAGTCTTCTGGTACACCCTCGAGGGCCGGGGCCCCGACGGCAATCCCGCCGGCGGATGGGACCTCGCCGAATTGCGCAGCATCCAAGACTGGCTGGTGCGTTACGCCCTGCAGTCGGCCCAAGGGGTCAGTGAAGTGGCATCCGTAGGCGGATTCGTCCAGGAATACCAAATCGACGTTGACCCCGACGCCATGCGAGCCGCCGACGTCACACTCGGCGAGGTTTTCGATGCGGTCCGCATGTCCAACGTCGATGTGGGCGCGCGCACCATCGAGGTGAACAACGTCGAATACGTCATCCGCGGGTTGGGTTTTATCGAGCACATCGAGGATATCGAACAAACAGTCATCAAAGCGGCGGACAACGTGCCCCTGCGCATTATGGATGTTGCCCATGTAACCCGAGGCCCCGCCTTGCGCCGCGGCGTGCTGGACAAAGAGGGCGCGGAAGCCGTCGGCGGTGTCGTGGTCGTGCGTTACGGGGCCAATCCCCTCGAGATCATCCAGAACGTCAAGGCCAAGATCGTCGAGATTGCGCCGGGCCTCCCCAGCAAGGCATTCATCGACCTGTCGAAGGTGGACCGCGCCGCCGTAGAAACGTTCGCCAAACAACACGGTTTCGAGGCCTTCGACGGAGCGACCGTCAACAATGCCGCGTGGATGCAATGGTTGCGAGCGAATGATTCCCCCGAATGGCCCGAATGGGCGACGATCAGCAAAGTGACGATTGTCCCCTTCTATGACCGCACCGGCCTCATTTACGAAACCCTGGGCACGCTGAGTTCCGCCCTGTTCCAGGAAATCCTCGTCACGATCATCGTGGTGATCGTCATGGTGCGGCACCTGCGCAGTTCGCTCCTTATCAGCGGATTGCTCCCCCTGGCCGTGCTCATGTGCTTCATCGCCATGCGTTTATTCGGGGTAGACGCCAACATCGTGGCCCTCTCGGGTATCGCGATCGCCATCGGCACCATGGTCGACATGGGAATTGTGATTTGCGAGAACATTTTGAAAAAACTCGACGAAGCCGGCCCCGGTGACAGCCGGATTGAGGCCGTATTCGAAGCCTCGCGCGAAGTCGGCAGCGCGGTCCTGACGGCGGTATCCACGACCGTAGTCAGTTTCCTGCCGGTGTTTACCATGACGGCTGCCGAAGGAAAGCTCTTCAAACCATTGGCCTTCACGAAGACCTTTGCGCTTATTGCTTCCGTCATCGTGGCTATCATATTCATTCCGCCGATGGCCCACGTGCTGATGGGCCGGCGTCCCCCAGGTGCAAACATGCGGCGCGTACTGGGCGCGCTGGTTGTTCTGGCGGGATTGATCACGCTGTTCTTTGCGCCGTGGTGGACGGGAACAATCCTCATCGCCTTCGGCCTGTATCACCTCCTGAGCGATGTCATTCCCCCACGCGTCGCCAACGGCGCTTCCCTGGGTGCCGGCGCTATCGCAGTCTTGCTGGTAGCCGTGTTGCTCACCAACGACTGGACCCCCCTCGGTCCCGAGCGCGGATTCCTCCGAAATTTCATCTTCGTCGCGACGATTATCGGCGGGTTGCTGCTCTTTTTCCACGTATTCCAGCGCTATTACGCAACGTTTCTGCGCTGGTTCCTCGACCACAAGGCGGTCTACTTGACGGGCGCCCTGGCCCTCGTCCTCGCGGGGTTCACGGCATGGCTGGGGTTCGACCGCGTATTCGGGTTTGTGCCCGCTGGACTCGAGCGCGTGGGCCTCGCCGAGGAACGCATCCGCAATACGAAGGTCTGGACAACCATGGTGCATACGTTCCCCGGTTTCGGCGAAGAGTTCATGCCCCCACTGGACGAGGGGTCGTTCCTCTACATGCCCACGACCATGCCCCACGCCTCGATAGGCGAAGCCCTCGACGTGTTGCAATACCAGGACCAAGCCCTTTCCTCGATTCCCGAAATCGATTCGGTGGTTGGAAAAATCGGCCGCGTAGACAGCCCCCTCGACCCCGCGCCCATCTCGATGATTGAAACGGTCATTAATTACAAACCCGAATACATCACCGACGAATCCGGCCACCGTGTGAACTTCCGCTACGACCGGGACCGTGAAGAATTTGTACGGGATGAAAACGGCGAACTCATCCCTGATCCGAACGGCCGGCCATACCGCCAATGGCGCGATGCCATCCGAAGCCCCGACGACATCTGGGACGAGATCGTCGCCGCCGCGGAGATTCCGGGAACGACCTCGGCACCCAAGCTGCAGCCTATTGCCGCGCGCCTGGTTATGTTGCAAAGCGGCATGCGCGCTCCCATGGGCGTCAAGATCACGGGACCCGACCTCGAGACCATCGAAGCGGTCGGCCTCGAGATCGAAGGGTTTCTCAAGGAAGTGCCCAGCGTCAAGGCGGATGCCGTCATCGCGGACCGCGTCGTGGGCAAACCCTATATCGAGATCGACATCGACCGGAAAGCCATCGCCCGCTACGGTATTCACATCCGGCAGGTACAGGACGTGATCGAGGTCGCCATCGGGGGACGGCCTATCACCACCACCGTCGAGGGACGCGAGCGTTACCCCGTGCGGGTGCGGTACATGCGCGAATTGCGCGACCGGATCGACACGCTGGGACAAATCCTGGTGGCGTCCTCGTCGGGCGCGCAGATTCCCCTGACCCAACTGGCTGAGATCAAGTACGTGCGGGGACCACAAGCCATCAAAAGCGAGGATACGTTCCTCGTCGGCTATGTGCTCTTCGACAAGAAACCGGGGTTCGCCGAAGTCGACGTCGTGGAAGACTGCCAGGCCTACCTCGAGGAGAAGATCGCGTCGGGCGAATGGGAATTGCCGGCGGGGGTAAGCTACCGGTTCGCCGGCAGCTACGAAAACCAAGTGCGCTCGCAGCGAACCCTTGCCGTCGTGCTTCCCTTGGCGCTCTTCATTATCATGATGATCCTTTACTTCCAGTTCCGAGCAATTTCGACGACGGGACTGGTCTTCACCGGGATCGTGGTGGCCTGGGCGGGCGGATTCCTCTTGATATGGCTCTACGGTCAACCGTGGTTTCTCGATTTCAGCGTATTCGGCGTAAACATGCGCGACTTGTTTCAGGTGCACGAAATCAACTTGAGCGTCGCCATCTGGGTCGGTTTTCTTGCCCTGTTCGGCATCGCTTCCGACAACGGCGTGGTCATTGCCACCTTCCTCGACCAGAGTTTTGCGAAGCGGCGTCCGGACTCTATCGGCAAGATTCGCGAAGCGACGGTCGCGGGGGCCCAACGCCGCATCCGGCCCTGTCTGATGACGTCCGCGACAACGATCCTCGCGCTCATCCCCGTGCTGACATCCACCGGGCGCGGTTCCGACATCATGGTCCCCATGGCGATTCCGTCATTCGGCGGCATGCTGGTCGTATTGGTCACCGTCTTTCTTGTGCCGGGCCTGTATTGCTGGGTGCAGGAAGTGCGGTTCCGCGCCCGTGGCGCTGTCCTTCCTGCAACTGTCGACGCTGACAAAACGGATAGCGCAGACCAACCATCCGAGAAGGAGTAATGAGTCATGATTACCCTGCTTATCGTAGCGATGACCGCCGCAACCGATGTGGAACCGCCCCAATTCTGGGCCGGAAATGAAGAATTGCGGGGGTATTTGCTCGAAGCCGCCAACAACAACCCCGCTCTGCTGGCGCGGTACGAGGAATGGCGCGCCAAACTCGAACGCATCCCCCAGGTGACCTCATTGGACGATCCCATGCTGTCCTATGGCCAATTCCTCGAATCGGAGACACAGCGGGCACGGTTCGCGATAAGCCAGAAGTTCCCCTGGTTCGGCACGCTACGCGCGCGGGGCAATAAGGCCGCCGCCGAAGCCGACGCCGCCCTGCAAGCCTTCTTCTCCGAGCGGAATCGCGTGTTTGCCGAGGTCAAAACGGCGTATTTCGAGTATGCCTTCCTTGGCAAGGCCATACGCGTCGCCGAAGCGCAGGTGGAAGTGCTCAAATACATGGAAGACGTGGTAACCTCGAAACTGGCTCTCGCTATGGCCAAGCAGGACGAACTCCTCCGCGTTTCCATCGAAAAATCGAAGGTCCAGGACCGAATCGACGGTTTCCTTGAACGCAAGCCGGCCCTGATGGCCCAGCTTAACGAGACAATGGGCCGGGAGGTTCTCGAAGACATTCCCTGGCCGCAATCCACGGAGTTCCCGCCGGCCCTGCCGCCGGCAGACGCCGTTCTTGCGCAGGTCGAGAAGGCCAACCCGGATTTGCGCGCCTTCGACCACTTCATCGAGCGCCGTCAACAAGACATCGAGCTCGCGAAAAAGGCCGGCTACCCCGATTTCACGCTGGGGCTCGAGTATGTCTCGATCAGCAAACCCCGCACAATGCGCCCCGATCGGCCGTATCCCGCCAGTCTGAATGCGGGGTACCGGGTGCTCAACACCGTGACGGGAAACGTGCCGTTCGATCCCGTCAACGCGGCAATCGATGCCTATGCCCTTGGAACCAGCCGCGAACCCATGAGCTATCCCGACAGCCTCGATGACAACGTCATGCTCTCGCTCACCATAAGCGTCCCGATTTGGCGCAAGCGCATCAAGGCGGCCATCGAGGAGGCCCGGTTGATGCAGCGGGCTACGGAATACGAGAAGCGGCGGAAGGAGCTAGCTCTAAAGAGGGCCGCGCGCATGACGGTGTTTGAAGTCGAGGACGCCCGGCGGCGGCATGCGTTGTACCGCGACACCCTGGTGCCCCAGGCGGAGCAGACCTACGAGAGCCTTCAAAGCCAGTATTCGGCCGCTGAGGGAGACACGGATTTTCTCGACCTCCTCGACAGCGTTCAGACCTTGCTGGCTTTTCAACTCGAGGAAGTACGCGCCGCCCGGGATGTACAGGTAGCCGCGGCGCAACTCGAATACTTGACGGGCGGCCCGTGGGACGCGTCCCGCGATTCGGCCGCTCATGAAAATGACAATCCGATGCGTGACGAAACGCAGGTCCACATAACCACCAAGCGCAATAATTGGGGGCCGCAATAATTGGGGACAGTAACCGTTTATTCGATGATAGGCGCAGTTGCGTTGTGGCAAAAACCAACGTAATTCGTAGTCTGTCCCTTTATTTACCGGACGTCCGCCACAAGGGCGGACGCTACATCTGGAAGGACAACATTGTAGCAGGTTCCCGTCTGGGACCGGCGAGCGCCAGCTCGGCATTCCTTACCCCTTGGTGTCTTGGTGCCTTCGTGGTTGAATCTCGAGGGCTTTTCAACGCAGAGGTCGCGGAGGTCGCGGTCACAAGAGATGGAGGGAAGAATTTATCCGCAGATGAGGAGATGAGGAAAGCGGGAGGGGGATGCCGAGCTGGCGCTCGGCGGTCCCAGAAGCATGGGAATGGGAATGACCGGCGAGGGCGCCGGTCCCACACTTCCACGGGAGGTGGTGGCGGGGGAGCGTGGGGTCACCTATTGTTCGAGCAGGGGAAGAAGGTTTTTGACAGGATTGACAAAATGGGGCATTTGGATCTCAAAACTGTAGCCTGGCCTTGTGTCAGGCGTCCGGAATCCCGGACGTCCGCCACAAGGGCGGACGCTACATCCGGAAGGACAACATTGCGGCAGGTTGATGCCTGGGACCGCCGAGCGCTAGCTCGGCATTCCTTACCCCTTGGTGTCTTGGTGCCTTCGTGGTTGAATCTCGAGGGCATTTCAACGCAGACCCGCGGAGAACGCTGAGAAGACAAAGCGCGCACCCGTGTCGTTTCCGTGAAGCCTTCACCATCTGCGTCAATCTGCGTCATCCGCGGATGTTTTTCTTGCCTCTCTCCGCGCCCCCATAATTCGTTGCTGTTCCCTATTTCTTCCAAACCCCATATGTTGCGTAACAGGTCGCCGTTGGGGACCGCGAGCATGAGTGTTTCATCGCTCAAACCGCCTCAGGGAAATTCTCGCCTCCGGGAGACGTGTCCCCTCACAAGATGATCGCCCCCAGGAAGCCCGCCCCGAGGATAACCGCCAGGGGATGCACCCGGCGCTCGAAAAGCAGGAGAATGAGGAAGGCGGCAGCGACGATGGTGAGCTCGATGGGCCCGGTGACGACGCCCTGTCCGTAGGACCAGGCGGCAAAGATGAGCAGGCTCAGCACACCCGTTCGCAGACCGGCTCGGAAACGTTCCACGCGCCTGCTGGAACCGATGTTCTCGAGGAAGTGCGAGAGAACCACAAGGACCACGATTGATGGAAGGACGACGGCCAGGATGGCCGTCAGCGCTCCAACGACTCCCGCAGCCTCGTAACCTACGAATGTGGCGGCGTTAATGGCAATCGGCCCCGGCGTGATCTGGGCGATGGCCACGATGCGCGTCATGTCCTGTTGCGTCAGCCACTGATGACTCGCAACGAGTTCGTGCTGGATCAGGGGAACGGCCACCAAGCCGCCTCCATAGGCCCCCAATCCGATAACACAGAAGCTCACAAACAAAGGCCATAGCGTGTTCATCCGCTCGCCGCCTTTTTCTCGATATGCCCAGCGGCGTGTCCTACACCACCTTTTCTCATCTAGATGTCTCCCTTCACTTCGTCCGGTCTGGCCGGCTCCCGCGGCTGGACCAGATACCCGAGGACGGCGGCAGTCACGATGGCCCAGATGGGATGAAGCCCCAGGAACAGCATGAGGAGTCCCGCAGCGCACGCGATGACCCGCCCCCAGTTCCGGCGAAGCCCGCGTCCAAAGGCCCAGGCTGCATAGGCGATCTGCCCGCACACCGCGATGGCGCATCCGTTTAGAAAGGCGGCAACCCGCGGATGCTCGAGATACCGCAGGGCAAAGCTCGCGATGAAGAGGATCACGAGCACGGAGGGCAGGACGGTGCCAAGAACCGCAACCGCGGACCCGGGGAGGCCGCGCAGGCGTCTGCCCTGCAGAAACGCGAGATTCACCGCGATTGCTCCGGGAACCACCGTAGCGGTGGACATCTCAACGACAAACTCGCGCTCGCTGAGCCATCGGCGCTTCAGCACAAGTTCGTACCTCATCACCATTCCCATAGCTAACCCTCCTCCGAAGGTCAGCAGCCCAATACGGAAAAATGTCCAGAAAATGCGCAGGTATGAGATACGCTCTTCCGACAGGACCTGGTTGGACATGGATTTCTCCTGGAGTAATAATTAGAATAATTAGGGACAGTGGAGTTGTTGAAAAACCAAGCTTCGTCGCGCAGACCCGAAAAGCGGCCGGGACAGACCCTGGTTTACCGCGCAAACCATTGCGGCAGTCCCTGCTTTTCGCTCCATCCGAATGGTTTAAAGACTTTTTCAACAGCTCCACAGTAACCAATTATAGGTGCTCTTTGTCTCTATTTCGGCTCATTGGGTCATTCTCGCGGGCCTTGTCGTGCAGGAAACGGCTCCTCCGTCTTCATTCCCCGCTGGGTGACATGGTGCGCCGCGCCCGGCACCACAGTCCTCGGCTGTCGGGCGGTAGGATTAGCGTAGCGCACTTCCCAGCAACGCGCAAGAGCGTATTGGCGTTCAACCTAAAGAACTTTTCAACGCAGAGCCGCGGAGATCGCTGAGAAGACAAAACACACACCCGTGTCGTTTCCGCGCGGCCTTCACCATCTGCGTCAATCTGCGTCATCCGCGGATGTACTTCTTATGTACCTCGCCAGGCTCATTCTCCCAACAGCACGAAGCGGTCGACCGTCCGCTCGACCGCTTGACAA
>JAWODE010000285.1:0-8660 GCA_046483455.1 Candidatus Hydrogenedentota bacterium
TAGATTATACCCGGAATGAATACAATTGGGCTCAAATTATCGATGAGAATATGAATCATGTCGGAATTTCTGCAAGCTATCTTCCTACTGAGAAAATAAGTTTTTATCTTAGCTCAGCGGGGAGCAAATGGGCTTCATCGACGATGAGGAGGACGTAGCGGCCCTTGCGGGCTAAGTCGGCGACGGTGGCGTGGAACTGAGGGAGAAGATGTCCCATGGACGCTGGCCATATCGCGCACACATCCGTCGCGTCCTCGTAAAAGGACCCCATTAGACAGGATGCTTTCAGTGGTGATGAGGAGGTTATAGCCGTCGATGGTGAGTTTCTGGCCAGGCAAATCCCTTGTTGGCGCCTCGGAATCACGGCGGTGTTGGAGGGACTGGTCCGAACATGATGCGCGCAATACCGCGCGACGGTGGCGCGCGGTCAGTTGATAGTGATCGCCGACCAGTTTAAGAGCAGCGTCTTCCGCGTAGCGACGGGTGAGCAAGAAGGACATATCGCGAACGGCCTCGCGAAGCAAGGGAACCCATTTCGGCGCGAACAATTCATGGTCGCGGGGGTGCTTACCTCTGTGTGCCTGTTGGCGCGGCACCAATGCCTCCTTTCTTTTTACAAGGCATTCTCATGATACCGAGCTGGCCTGCCGCGGGCCAACCTGCTTTCAAGACACAACCTAGTCTTCGATATTCCGATCGCCGTTTGAAGAGGCGAGTTCTTCTTTGAGCCGGTCCCGTTCGATGGCGGCGCGGTTGACACCGTCGTTGGCCTGTTGGCTGGCGCGTTCTATATCCTCGAAATAGCGCTCGCGATTCAGCCCGAATTCATCGAGAAGGTGCCCATACTTTCGCTGCATCATTTTGGCAACGACGCCCTCGGTCCGGTGCGCCAGCCTTCGGGCCGGATTGCCTCCCCACACTTCAAGCGGTCCCACGTCCTTCGTAACGACGCTGTTGGGTGCGATGACGGCGCCGTCTCCGATGGCCACCCCCGGTCCAATATACACCCGGCTGGTAATGAGCACGCAGTTGCCGATGACGATGGGTTCGCAGATGTAAGGGGTCAAGCGCCAATGGGCGGACGTACCCAGCACCATGTGGTTGGTGTCTCGGACGACGCAGAACTCCGCCAATCCGGTAAAGTCGCCGATCTTTATGAGCTTGGTCGCTTCAAGAAAGCAAAAATAGCTGCAGCCCGACCGGGTACCGAAGAGAATTTTTCCGTCGCCTTTTGTACGCAGAATGACATTGTTGCGAAAGCGACAATCGTCACCGAGTTCCACATGGCCATCGACCTCGAGATATTTGGCGGGGAAACGGCAATGTGCCCCCTTTTGGGCGAATTTGCGTCCATGTATCCAAGTGCGCCAGGCGCGAATAAGTGGTTTCATCGATATCAATGCCTTTAGTCGAAGTGAATAACAAGTTCTCGAGAACCTGGGCAGGCCAGGCGGCTAACGGAAATATCGAGGGGCGGCTGTTGGGGTGCTAATACCTTTTCACGCGCACAAATTTGCCGGTTTGGCCGGATTTGGCGATGGCATCGCACAATGCTACGGCGTCCCGGCCCAATTCTCCCGGGGTGTCCGAGGAAGCTTTGCCGAGAATGGCGTCGACAAAAACTTGCTGACTGGTTTTTACCTGTTTTTTCAGTGGGGGATGCGTGACGTTGCGCTTACCATCTTTGGCTCCTGCTTTCATGATTTCTAGAGGATGCTCGGGATCGAAACCTTGCCGCAGGATACCCTTCGTTCCATAAACCTCGAAATAAACGGCCCCCACAGGAAAGGTCCAGCTCAATTCAAGCACACCGGTCGCGCCATTGGAAAAGCGGGTGAGGGCACTCACATTGTCCGGAACATCTATACGTTTGAGCCGCTTGTCGACAAACGCGGCCACATGGGTGATGTCGCCGGCCACCCAGCGCATCAGGTCCGCCATGTGCACGGCGATATCGAGTATCACCCCGCCTTGGTATTCTTTGGAAACGAACCATTTTGCTCCAGGCGACCAGCCGATGTCCGGCGTGGAGGCACCTGCGCGGATACAGCGGACGTGCAGGGGATCGCCAATCGTTCCTTTTTGAACCAAGTCGGCCATGGTTCGGTAAAGCGGAAGGTATCTGAGGGTCTGGTTGATTTGGAGGGTCCGCTTTTTGCGCTTGGCCGCCGCGATCATTCGCGTGCATTCGCCTAACGTGGCCGCCATTGGCTTTTCACACAAAACGTGCATATTCTTCTTCAGCGCGGTGATGGTTTGGGCATAATGAAAACAATTCGGCGTGCAAATAGACACGGCGTCCAGGCCGGAATCGAAGAACTTGTCCTTGTTGGTGAATCCTTCCGAATCAAGGTTAAAGGCCTCTTTTAACGTGTCGATCTGTTTGCGTTTGACGTCCAGTAGCGAGACAATCTCAACATTGCGCATGTGTTTATAATGCGGGACGTGGTCCATATGGGCGATCTTGCCGCAACCTATGATTCCGATGCGTATTTTGCGTGCCATGATGGTCTCCTCTTTAAAACTGAGGCCCTTTAAGGACGCCCGGGCTTGATTGCGCGCAATCTTAGCATGGTGCGCACCCTGCTGCAATCGGAAGACGTGCTCGCGACCTCCGGATAGCCCGAAGCGAAGATGGCGGCTCCTGACCCTAACGACGAAGGGTTGTAGGGCTTCAATTCTGCCGGGGTCCGGGTTTGGGGTGGTTGGCGGTATCTTGCCGTATGCGTTGGAAAAAACCGCTCAGAAGAGCGCCGCATTCTTCGGCCATCAAACCGGGGAAAAGCTTTGGATTGTGGTTAAACCGGGTATCTTCGAGCAAGTTCATGAGACTGCCGCATACTCCCGCCTTAGGGTCGTAGGCGCCGAAGTAGACCTCGGCGATACGTGCGAGAATGATAGCGCCCGCACACATGGCGCAGGGCTCGAGGGTGACGTACAGTCTCGCGCCCTCGAGACGCCAGCTTTTATAGTGACCGGCTGCTTGCGTGATGGCGAGAATCTCGGCGTGGGCGGTCGGGTCCTGGAGGAGCTCCCGCTGATTATGGGCTTTGCCCACGATGTGGCCCTCGTTCACGATAACGCAGCCAATGGGGACTTCGCCGAGTTCGAGAGCCCGCTCTGCTTCGCGCAGCGCGTATCCCATGTATCTCAGATTATCATCAAGCATAACGCGGGGATTTTCCCGTTTAGGGTAAGGAATGTCAAATCGCCCGTGAGGTTTGAGGAAGCGAATGCTAACGAATACCTGGGGCGTTTAATCTGTTACCTTTAGGGTGCTTGCGCAGACTTTGGAAGACATCGAACTTGCTTTCATACAGGTTCGGGTGTGAATAGTCTGAAAAGAGGTTAAAAAATGAGGATAAGTGGTGCCATTTCAAGACTTTTGTGGGGTGAATCGTTTGACAACTCCGGATACGCCATACTACCGTAAAGCGTGAAGAGTGCTCGAACGGATGATGCCTTTTCGGGTCTATAGGCTTTAATGGTATCTCCCATCCGGAATGCCAGGTTTAGCGGCAAGGAAAATTATGCAGAAGGTAAAAGACGGAAGCTTGAGCACATACTTGGGCGAGATTTCAAGAATACCGCTGCTCTCGACCACCGAGGAGGTGCGGCTTGCCCGACGTGCCCAGCAGGGGGATGGCGAAGCCCGTCGGAAGCTCATCGTCTCGAATCTTCGGCTGGTCGTAAGCATCGCAAAGAAGTATCTATATTACGGCCTCCCTCTCCAGGACCTTATTGAAGAAGGCAATGTCGGCCTGATGAAGGCCGTGGAACGGTACGATCCCGAGCGCGGTTGCAAGTTCTCGACGTATGCCACCTGGTGGATACGGCAGGCGGTTACCCGCGCTCTGTCAAATTACGGCCGCACCGTGCGAATCCCCGTTTATGTTACGGACAACATTGCCAAATACAAGAAGGCGGCGGAAGAACTGTACATAAAAAGCGGGAAAAAGCCCGCACCGGAAGAAGTTGCGGAAGTTCTCGGGATCAAAATCGCGGAAGCCAAAAAATTGCAGGCGTTCGTGGAAGACGTCAGTCCTCTCGATAAACTTGAAAGTACCGATGAGGACACAGGCCGGGGCATTCCTGAGAGTCTCGAGCCCCGTCGTACCGACGATGCCATCGCGCAGATTCAAGTGGACCAGCAACTCGAGGAACTCATGGACCAGTTGACGGGGCGTGAGGCCGAGATCATGCGCTATCGTTATGGGTTGACCGATGGCGAGGCTCATACGCTTGAAGAGACGGGGAAGGAATTCGGGTTGACCCGCGAGCGTATCCGCCAGATCGAAAAGGATGTCATGCGGCGGCTGCGTGTCTTTGTCGCCGAGCACGCGGAAGATTTCAAGCCCTGAGCTGATTCTGGGCCGTATTCCGATGCGGTTGGTCATTGATTTCGTAGGGGGCTTGCCTGTATAACCCAGCTAATCCAAACGCCATGCCGGACGGACACACCGCTGTTTGGACGGAGGAGAATTACATGATGGACTTGGCGACATTGATCCGTAATGTGCCGGATTTTCCCAAACCCGGAGTTCAGTTTAAGGACATTACCACGCTGCTTAAGAATGGCCCTGCTTTCAGGCAGATCATTGATGGCTGGCGGGAGAGGTATGCGGGGAAGCAAGTGGATGCGATCGTGGGCGCGGAAGCACGGGGGTTTGTGTTTGGCGGCGCGCTGGCGTATGCACTTGGGGTACCGTTCGTGCCGGTCCGAAAGCCCGGTAAGCTTCCCGCGGAAACGTTGACGGAAACGTTCCATCTCGAATACGGCACCGACACGCTGGAGATTCACCGGGACGCATTAAATAAGGGCGATCGCGTCGTGCTGGTGGACGACCTGCTGGCGACGGGGGGCACGATGGAAGCCATCATCAAACTTGTTGAACAGCTTGGCGCGGAGATTGTCGAGATTGCGTTTGTTATCGAATTGCCCTTGTTGAAAGGTCGGGAACGGATGCAGGGACATCCGATACACACCTTGGTCGAATTCATGGTCGAGTAGCGAGGCATCATGCAAGGCACAAAACTGCCCGGCACCGAAATCAATATCATCCGCGAGGTAGACCGCGGGCGCTTCAAACATATTCTGTTCGATTTCGACGGTACGGTCAGCCTGCTGCGCGAGGGCTGGCAACTCGTGATGGGGCCGATGATGGTGGAGATGATCGCCGGCGAGGGTTCTGCCGAAGCTTTGCCTGAAATCGAGTCTGAAGTGCGCGAGTACATCGAGGATTCGACGGGGATTCAGACGATTCTCCAAATGGAACGTCTGGTCGAGATGGTGAAATCCCATGGTAACGTGCCCGAAGAAAACATCCTGGATGCGCAAGGCTACAAGCAAATCTATAACGACCGTCTCATGGAACGTGTGAACCAACGCATCAGGGAGCTGGAGAACGGTTCGCTCACTCCCGAGGATGTCACTTTGCGCGGAGCTTTCGATTTCCTGCAACGCGTTTCCCAAAAAGATGTCATCCTGTATATCTTCAGCGGCACCGATCGCGAGGACGTGCGCAATGAGGCCCGGCTTGTTGGCGTCGCTCCGTACTTCCAGGAAATCTGGGGGGCCCTCCGTGAGTACAAGGACTACAACAAAGAGATGGTGCTCAGGGAGATCATCGCAAAAAATGACCTCCACGGGTCTGAAGTCCTGATTATCGGTGACGGTCCTGTAGAAATCCGCAATGCCAAGGACAACGACTGCGTAGCCATTGGCGTGGCTTCCGACGAGATTCGGGGGCATGGCTGGAACATGGACAAATACCCGCGCCTGGTCAAAGCCGGCGCAGATATCATGATCCCCGATTTTTCCGACGGTCCGGCACTTATTGATTATCTTTTCCCGCAAGACGCGAGATAGTTCCTCTTTATATGTGTTGATCTGGGCCGCCCTTTTCACCGATGCGATGCGTGTTCATTTGTAAGAAAGTCCCCGCTTTAAGGTACCATGACGTTTCAAAAAGCATTAATATTTCTCAGGACCTGAAAGAGGGGAACCCATGGAACAACATGATCTCTCTTGTGATGTATTGGTGGCCGGTGGCGGGCCGGCGGGTGTGCCATGTGCGCTTGCCGCGGCACGTTTAGGTGCGAAGGTGATTCTATGCCAGGATCGTTCCGTTCTGGGCGGGAATGCATCGAGCGAAATTCGCATGCATATTGTCGGCGCTGATTGTTCGGGAGGCCGGGGCGCGGAACTGGCAACGGAGACGCGCGAGGGGGGGATTATCGAGGAAATCCGGCTTGACACGGCGGTCCAGAATCCGCAGCGTTCCGCCTCGATGCTCGACCTCATCCTGTACGATAAATGCCGGACCGAATCTAACCTTCAGCTTATGCTCAACACGGCTATTGTGGGCGCCAAGACGCAAGGGAAACGGATAACGCACGCGATCGCGCGGCGGGAATCCACTGAAGACCATTTCACCATTGCGGCGAAGGTGTTCATCGATTGCACTGGCGATGGCCGTCTTGGCGCGGAGGCCGAGGCGCCCTTCCGTATGGGGCGAGAAGGACGCGACGAGTTCGGCGAATCTTTTGCTCCTGAGAGGGCGGACGACAAGACCCTGGGGTCGTCGTTGCTGTTTATGGGCCGCAATATGGGACACCCGGTGCCGTTCATTCCCCCGCGGTGGGCACGCAAATTCTCCGAGGCGGACCTCAAGCACCGTTCCCATGGCAAGCCTGGTGCGGATCAGAGTTTCGAGTATGGTTATTGGTGGCTCGAATGGGGCGGACAACTCGACACCATTAAAGATAACGAAGCGATTCGTGATGAATTGCTGGCTATTCTTCTCGGGGTCTGGGACCATATCAAGAATGGCGGCGACCATGGAGCCGACAATTGGGTGTTGGACTGGTTTGGGTTCGTTCCGGGTAAACGCGAGAGCCGGCGGTTCGTTGGACAATACACGCTGACGCAACACGATCTTCAAGAATCCCGGGCTTTCGACGATGCCATTGCTTATGGCGGTTGGCCCATAGACACCCATCCACCGTCGGGAGTCGATGCGCCTGACCAGCGCCCCTGCACCCAGCACCATCTCGATTGTATTTACGATATTCCCCTCCGCGCTTGTGTGTCCGCCGGACCGCGCAATTTTATGTTTGCAGGGCGCAATATCTCGGCCACGCACGTTGCGTTCGCTTCGACACGCGTTATGGCGACCTGTGCGGCGATGGGCCAGGGGGTGGGCACTGCCGCGGCGCATGCCGTCAAAAACGGCATCGAACCTGCCGAATTGGCAGGGGACCCTCCGAGCATGACGGCGATCCAGCAGCGCCTTCTGCGCGATGATGCCTATCTTATCGGGGCGGTGAACCTGGACCCGAAGGACTGTGCACGCGATGCGAAGGTATCGGCTTCCAGTGCCCAGCCGAATGGCGGGGCCGCTAATGTGATTTCGGGGCCGACGCGTTCGACCCATGGACCCAAAGGCGTCAAGCCGGAGCGGGCGGCGCAGGGGTTACACCGCTGGATGAGCGATTCGGCGGTGGGCCTGCCGGCGTGGCTCCAACTTCATTGGGAAGACCCGGTGCCCGTTGCGGAAGTCCAGCTTATCTTCGATACGGGCATGCACCGTGTCTTGACCTTAACGCATTCCGACGCTTACGCCGCGCGAATGAAATGGGGTCAGCCTCAGCCCGAGACCGTACGCGACTACACCATCGAGGTCAACTGTAACGGGAAATGGGAAACAGTCGCGGAGATCAAGAACAGTTACCAGCGGCGGCGTGTGCACAAAGTGAAGCCTTCCGCGCCGGTGTCCGCTCTTCGGATAAACGTGACGGCCACCAACGGGCTCAATCATGCGCGTATCTTCGAAGTGCGTGTGTATTAAGTCTTTGTGAGTCCGGCGGAACGAGTGTGTGTTCGTAAGGCCGCGTCTCCCGTCAGAGCGTGCGTTTAAGGACATCCCGCCAGGCGATCCAGCAGGCCGTGTCTCTCTGCTGCGCTGCGCACCCATTCGCGCAACGCTTTTATGTAGGCCTTTCGCACGACGGGAGCGAAGAGCATCCGCCGGTAACGTTCTTCGAGCTTCGGAAAATGGCGCCGCAACGTTGCGCGCGCCGATTCCCACACCTTCGGACGGGCGTTTAGCGTGTCCACCCAGATGACGTCCACCTTGTGCCGCGCGGCTTGCTCGAAGAGGGTGTCGAGGGACGCTTCGTTGTCCGAAAGAAACGGTAGGAGCGGCCCGAACATGATGCTTGTCTCGATACCGGCTTCATGAGCACGGGCCAGAATGTTGAACCGTTCGGCGACACTGCTGGCGCCCGGCTCCCACAATGCCGCGAGGCGTTCATCCGGTGTGGTGACCGTGACCCCGATGCGGGCGTTGCCTTTGGCGAAGATATCCAGGTCGCGCAAGATGAGGGTGCTCTTGGTCAGGGCATTGACGCGGAAACCGTGCTCGAGCAGGATGCGGCAACATTCGCGTGTAAGTCGCCAGCTCTCTTCAAGGGACTGCCAGCCATCGCAGGCGCTGCTCATGAACACCGAACCCGGCGGCAGCCGGCGCACTTGGTTCCGGAGCACTTCGACGGCGTTGGTTTTGACGTCGACGAACCGGCCCCACGGTTCTTTGTGAGGATAGAACCGCTGCATGTAGCGGGCGTAGCAATACCTGCACCCATGCGCGCACCCCACG
>JAWODE010000319.1:0-10490 GCA_046483455.1 Candidatus Hydrogenedentota bacterium
GAATGGCCCGGCAAAATACACAGCGAAGAAGAAATGAAGACGCAGTATGAGCACGAAATCGTGGAACTCGAGGCCGCGCCCGCAATTCCCGGCCAGGACAAACTAGGGGGATGGGCAGACGGTCCGCAGTTCGAGGCCACCGGCTGGTTCCGCACGGAGAAGCGCGACGGGAAGTGGTGGCTGGTGACGCCCGAAGGGCATCTTTTCATGTCCTGGGGCGTGAACTGCCTTTATCACGGAAACCCGACGTATATCACGGGCCGCGAGGACTGGTTCGAATGGCTTCCCAAGAAAGACGGGCCTTTTGGGGAATTCTTAGGTACCTACCGGGCCTTAATGATGGCCGACCCCATCGTCGGGGAAGGCGAAACCGTGCGTTTCTACGCCATGAACCAGAAGCGGAAATTCGGCGACGATTGGTGGGGCCCATTCCGGGAATTGGCGTATAAGCGGTTGTGTGCGTGGGGATTCAACACCATTGGCAACTGGTCGCGTCACGGCGTGTTACAGAGGAGTCCGATTCCCTTCACCGTAAGCACCAGCACGGGCGGCGTGCGCATGCTGGAAGCAAGCGAGGGATATTGGGGCAAGCTGCTGGACGTGTTCGATCCGGCATTTCCCGCCGAAACGGACAAGCGCATCCAACGCATCACCAAAGACTATGCCGACAACCCCCTCGTGGTCGGGTATTTCGTCGACAACGAGATGTCCTGGATGGCCATCGCCGACTCGACGCTGAGGTGTCCCCCGGACCAACCCGCGCGCAAGGTCCTTATTGATCAATTGAAAGCAAAATACGAGACTCTCGAAGCGCTCAACGCCGCGTGGGATACAGGAGCCCCGTCCTGGGACGCCTTGCGCCTGCCGGAAAAGCAAACGGAATCATGCAAGCGGGATGCGGAACAGTTCGAGTACGACTTCGCTCTTCACTACTTCCAGACCATTGCCGAAGCGCTTGACAGGTATGCTCCAAACCAACTTTATTTGGGTTGCCGGTTTACACCGTTCTACTGCCCGAAGCAGGTCTTGCAGGCGTGCGCCGACGTGGTGGACGTAGTCAGCATCAACTTCTATCTGCCCAAGCTGTCGAAAGCGGTGTTAAGCGACATCGATAAACCGGTAATCATCGGCGAGTTCCATTTCGGCGCGCTTGACCGGGGCATGTTCCACCCGGGACTCCAGGCCGCCGCGAATCAGAACGAACGCGGCAAGCTTTATGTTCAGTACGTCCGGAGTGTCGCTGAACATCCGAATTTCGTGGGCTGCCATTGGTTCAAATACGCCGACCAGCCCCTTACGGGCCGGGCCATGGACGGCGAAAACTACAGTATTGGTCTCGTCACGAAGGTTGACGTACCTCACAAGACCTTCCTCAAATACGTCAAGGAAGTCCACGCAGAGGCCTACGCCCATAGAGCGAATCATGAAGAAAACAAGGGGGCGCACCAGTCCTGATTGTTGGCGCCGTGCCCGGGGATTCCGCCTGAAAAACGGCATTGCGAGTCATAACCCCAGCCATAATGGCCCTGGTTTGGATAGCAATGCTCCGAACATGCGCCCTCGCAAGCGCAAGAAGCACCTGCGCTCAATTTACTGCCGGCCGGTACTGCCGAAGCCGCCTTCGCCGCGGGCCGTGCTTTCCAAGGTATTCACCAAGTCCCATTGGACTTGCGTCACGGGGGCGATGATCATCTGGGCGATCCGGTCGCCCCGCTTGATGGTATACGGGTCTTGCCCGAGGTTGGCGATGATGATTCGGATTTCGCCACGGTAGTCGGCGTCGATCGTACCCGGCGAATTCAGCAACGACAATCCATGGTTGATGGCGAGCCCGCTTCGAGGACGAATCTGAGCTTCGTACCCCGGCGGCAACGCGATCCGCAGACCGGTGGGAACAAGGGCCCGTCCTCCGGGCGCCAACGTGACCGGTTCCAATACCGCCGCCCGGACATCCATCCCGGCAGCATGAGCCGTTTCGTATTGCGGCAGAGGAATGTCTTCGGCGCCGGGTTCGCGGCTTATCTGCACGCGCAAAGGATTCGTCATAGCGGAATTTCCGACAGGTGCAAGGCGTGTTCCGGGCCTAAAACCGTGACCAGACAGCTCTCCGGCTGCAGGGTATGATTCGCGAGTTCATGGACGGACTCGGGAGTAACCGCGTCTATTTTCTCAATAAGCTCGTCAAGAGGTACAACGCGGTCGTGATAGATGTACGATTTAGCCATCCGGCTCATGCGATGCGAAGTATTCTCCAACGCCATGAGCAACCCTCCCTTGAGCTGCTCACGACTCAAGTCAAGTTCCCGGGGAGAAATTGATTTATCCCGAATCCCGCGAATCTCCTCGAAAGTCAGCTCGAGGGTACGGTCAAGATTCTCAGGAGCCACCGCGGCGTAGATACCGAGCACACCGGCGCGGTAGTACGCGGACTGGAAGGTATAAATGGCATACGACAACCCTTCCTGCTCGCGGATACGATCGAAGAGGCGCGACGTCGAGCCACCGCCGAGGGCATTGCTCAGAAGATCGTACACAAAACGGTTGGGATTGTCCGTCTTGGGCCCGGGGAAGCCGATGCAGCAATGGCTTTGAGCGATGTTCCGGGGATACTCCCGGATACCCGTGCCAAGCGAGGGGGCTTCATACACCGGGGCAGCGGGTCCGTCGCCCGCGCCAAGCGGCGCAAACGCCTTTTCCGCCAAGTCGCGTATCTCGTATTCGTCGAAGTTGCCCGCCACGGAAACAATAATGTTGCGGGGATGGTACCACGTCGCGTAATGCGCCCGCACATCTTCGAGCGTGATTTCGAGAACCGACGCCTGCGTGCCGGCAATGGGCGCGCCTAAGGAATGTTCCGGAAACAAACCACTCATAAACAGGTCATGCAGATATTCCTCGGGAACGTCTTCATTCGAGACGATCTCCTCGAGAACCACATTGCGTTCCTTCTCGAAGTCGAAGAATTGGGAATCGCACAGGATATCGCCAAGAATCTCGACCGCGGTGGCCAGGTGCGTATCCAGCGTTTTGGCATACAGACACGTGTAATCGCGCGACGTGTACGCGTTCAGAAGACCGCCCCGCGACTCGATGGCCTCCATCAACTGGCGGACCGTCCGCGTCGACGTGCCCTTGAAAAACAAGTGCTCGAGAAAATGGGAGATGCCGGTCAGATGAGGCGGTTCGCTCGCGGAACCGGTCTTGATCCATACGCCCACCGAGACCGACCGAAGATGGGGCAGCCGCTCCGTCAAGAGCGTCACCCCGTTTTCGAGCGTGCGAACCTGCTGGCTGGTCTCGACCACCGGTGAAAATGTTCGTGCCATACGTCCCTTACACAACGATGGCGCCTCCGTGTCCGGAAGCGCCATCGGGGGTTGTTTTTACCTGCGTGACCGTCCGCGGGAGCCGCCCCGGCCTCTGTCGCGCCCCCCCCGGTCACGTCCGCCGCCGCTGCGTCCGCCAGAGCCGCGGTCGCGCTCTTGACCGCGCGAGCGTTCCATTTCAGCCATTTCTTCGTCGCTAAGCCGGCCCATTTCGGCATCCGCCTGGACTTTCGAAAGATTCAGGCGGCCCATATTGTCAATTTCGACCACTTTGACGTTAATTTCGTCACCAATATTGACGACATCTTCGACACGGTTTACCCGCCCCGGGGCCAATTCCGAAATGTGAACCAAGCCTTCCTTGCCGCCCATGAAGGTCACAAACGCGCCGAAATTGAGGATGCGGCTCACGGTACCGGGATAGATGGAACCGACTTCAGGTTCCGCCGTAATACTCTCAATCATGGCGAGCGCTTCGTCCGCGCTGTCCTTGTCTACGGAGGCCACATGGATGGTGCCGTCGTCCTCGATGTTGATTTCGGCGCCGGTCCGCATCTGAATGCCGCGTACGATCTTGCCGCCGGGTCCGATAACATCGCGAATTTTTTCGACGTCGATCTTGAGCGTATAAATTCGCGGCGCATACTGGGAGACATCGGTGCGCGGTTCGGAGAGGCACGCGAGCATTTTGTCGAGGATATACAACCGGGCTTCGCGCGCTTGCGCGAGGGCCTCGCTCATCAAGGCCCGGCTGATACCCTTGACCTTGACATCCATTTGGAAGGCCGTAATGCCCTGTGCCGTGCCGCAGACCTTGAAATCCATGTCGCCGAGATGGTCCTCGACGCCCAGAATGTCGGTAAGCACGCGTGCTTCGTCCCCCTCCTTGATGAGGCCCATCGCCACGCCGGCCACCGGTGCGATAATGGGCACGCCGGCGTCCATCAAGCTCATGGTGCCCCCGCAAACGGTCGCCATCGAACTCGATCCGTTACTCTCGGTAATATCCGACAACACACGTATGGTATAGGGAAAGTCATCTTCCTCGTCTACCAACTCAGGGTCTTCTTCGGCCATAAAAGGCAGGATTCCCGATAAGGCCCGCTCCGCCAATTTTCCGTGGCCAATCTCGCGGCGTCCGGGGCCCATAATACGGCGCACTTCGCCAACGGACCACGGCGGGAAATTGTAATGGAGCATGAAGCGGCGGAATTCCTCGCCGGTCAGCTCATCAAGCCGTTGCTCATCGCTCCGTGTGCCGAGGGTGGTCGAGACAAGCGCCTGGGTCTCGCCGCGCGTAAACAAGCATGAGCCATGGGCGCGCGGCAACACTCCCACTTCGACTGAAATATCGCGCACATCCTTCAATCCCCGGTCATCCACACGGGTATTGGTTTCGATGACCGCCTGCCGCATGAGGGTTTTTTCGAGTTCACT
Organism: Candidatus Hydrogenedentota bacterium; assembly: GCA_046483455.1. Taxonomy (GTDB): domain Bacteria; phylum Hydrogenedentota; class Hydrogenedentia; order Hydrogenedentales; family SLHB01; genus UBA2224. The sequence goes on from JAWODE010000319.1 coordinate 4,764, forward strand.
GAAGGCATCGCGCACATCGGCGGAAACCTCTTCGAATTTCTCCTCGCCATATTCAGCCAGAAGCTTCTCTTCAAGGTTGTTTTCGACCGCCTCAATCGCTTCCTGACGCTCATGTTTTCCGGTAACCTTGAAAGCCTCTTTCAAGGGCTCCTTCGCAAGCCGGTCCACATCGGCGACAATTTGCGGGTCGGTCTCGTGCGCTTCGAATGTCATTTTCTCGACGCCTGCTTTGGCGCGGAGTTCCTCAATACACGCGCAGATTTTCTTGATCTCCTGGTGGCCCAGTTCGAGAGCCTCGAGAAGGGTTTCCTCAGAAACTTCGTCTCCAAGTCCTTCTACCATGGTAATGGCGTCGCTGGTGCCTGCAATCACAAGGTCGAGCGTGCTCGATTCCATTTCACTGGTCATGAGAGGATTGACGACGAGCTTGTCTTCAATCATGCCGATGCGCACCGCGCCGATGGGGCCATCGAAAGGCAATTTCGAGATATGCAGGGCGGCCGAGGCGGCGTTGATCGCCAACACATCGGGGTTGTGCTCATTGTCGGTCGAGTAGACCGTCGAACACACCTGCACCTCGTTGAGGAAGCCTTTGGGAAAGAGCGGCCGGATGGGCCGGTCCGTCAGCCGGCATACGAGCACTTCGCGCTCGCTGGGCCGGGCCTCGCGCCGGAAAAAGTTGCCGGGAATTTTGCCCGCGGCAGCGCTTTTCTCGCGATAATCTACCGTAAGGGGAAAGAACCCCTGGCCGGGGCGAGGCTCAGGCGACACACATACAGCACAGAGCACTAAGGTGTCGCCCTGGGTTACGAGTACCGAGCCGTGCGCCTGTTTGGCGATACGCCCGGTCTCAAAAGTAATGTCCTTTTCTCCGACATTTACAGAGAGACGTTCAATCATGTCACTGAACTCCATTGGGTCTAGGAACGTCTCTCACTCCGTTCCAAGATGTCCATCTATTGATTCGTTTATTTACGTTTATTCGCTTCCACTTCAGTGAAGAAACCCCACTTTGACGGGGCCTTCTTCAATTTACTTGCGCAATCCGAGGGTTTTTACGATGGCGCGGTAGCGCTCGATGTCTTTGTTCCGAAGGTAATTGAGCAGCTTACGGCGCCGCCCGACGATCTTGAGCAATCCGCGCCGTCCCGCGAAATCCTTCTTGTGTTTCTGAAAATGCCCCGTCAGATAGTTGATGCGTTCGGTCAACAGCGCAATCTGGACCTCGGCAGATCCCGTGTCGCCCTCGTGTTTCGCGTGCTCCGTAATGATTTGCGTCTTACGTTCTTTCGTCGTTGGCATAGCCAGTCACCTTTCATTTCGATTCGCCCGCTTCCAAGCCCGCCGCCGGTGTTGCGTACGGCCGAGAACCGGGTACGATTAAAGTTAAACGGACGGTCCAAAAGTCCGCCCAATTAAACCCTATTTATCGCTCAACGCCGCCAATCCGGGCAACTCTTTGCCCTCGAGCATTTCGAGAGAAGCACCGCCGCCGGTCGAGACGTGAGACATTTTGTCGGCCAAACCGTATTGCTTCACGGCCGCCGCGGTGTCGCCGCCCCCGATAACACTGGTAATGTCGTCGGATACCGCGAGCAGTTCGGCAATAGCCTTCGTGCCCTTCGCGAAGGGTTCCATCTCGAACACCCCCACGGGACCGTTCCATACAACGGTCTTCGACTTGCTGATGGTCGCTTTGAATTTCTCGAGCGTTTTCGGCCCAATGTCCAATCCTTGCCAACCCGGCTCGATCTCGCCCAACCCCACGACGTTGGTATTGGCGTTCGCGTCAAAGGCATCGGCCACCACCGTATCTTCCGGCAAAACCAGTTCGATGCCCTTTTCCTTGGCTTTTTCCATGGCCTTCTTGGCGACGTCGATGCCGCCTTCGTCAAGCAGCGAGTCACCGATTTCATAGCCTTGGGCTTTCATGAACGTATAGGCCATGCCGCCGCCGATAATCAGGGTGTCAACCAAATTCAGCAAGTTGTCGATCACGGGAATCTTGTCGGAGACCTTCGCGCCGCCAAGAATGGCCGTAAGCGGGCGTTCCGGGGTCTCGAGCACCTTTGAGAAATACTCCATTTCCTTGGCCACGAGATAACCCGCCGCGCTCTTCTCGATAAACCGGGTCACGCCTTCGGTCGAAGCATGAGCGCGATGAACGCTGCCGAACGCATCGCTCACGTACACATCGCCCAGCTCCGCCAGTTCCTTGGACAGTGCCTCGTCATTTTTTGTCTCGCCGGGGTGAAAACGGGTGTTTTCCAGTAGAATGATATCGCCCGGCTGCATGGCTTCGACCGCCTTTTTCACATCCGGTCCTACGACATTATCCACCTTGGTCACATTGCCACCAACCAATTCACGCAGCTTGTCGGCCACCGGGTCCATGCGCAGTTTCTTGTTGGCCTCGATAATCTTGGCCTTTTCTTCCTCGGACTCGGCCTTGTCGGGATTCTTTGGCCGTCCCAGGTGCGACATGAGAATCAACATGCCGCCGTTATCGCGCACATACTTGATGCTTTTGAGCGCCGCGCGGATGCGGTTATCATCGCGCACCGTCCCGTCCTCATTCTGGGGGACGTTGAAGTCAACGCGCATCAATACGCGCTTCCCTTTCACGTCAAGGTCTTCAATCGTCAACTTGGCCATCGTTCTCACTCCGCGTGTTTGGAATGCCGGGCTCGCGCCTGGTTCGCGCGAGCCCGGATTATCCGATCGCTACGCCATCAATTTGAACAGGTCCACGCAACGGCACGAATACGCCCATTCGTTATCATACCACGAGATAACCTTCGCGAAATTGCCGTCCATGACCGTCGTGCTCAAGGCATCGAACACACTGGAATACGGGTTGCCGATCACGTCGCACGAAACGATCGGGTCTTCGCAATACTGCAGAATGCCCTTCAGGTCACCCTCGGCGGCCGCTTTCATTGCCGCATTGATGTCTTCCGCACTCGCATCCTTTTCAAGCTCGGCGACCAAGTCAACCACCGACCCATCTTTAACCGGCACGCGCATGGCCATACCATCGAGCTTGCCGTTCAAGTCCGGCAGCACCTTGCCGACCGCGCGGGCGGCGCCGGTCGTCGTCGGAATAATGGCTTGCGAGGCGGCGCGACCGCGGCGCAAGTCCTTATGGGGCATGTCGAGCACCTTCTGATCATTCGTAAAGGCATGAATGGTGGTCATCAGCCCGCGCTTAATGCCGAATTTCTCATGGAGCACCTTGGCAACCGGCGCCAGGCAGTTCGTCGTGCAGCTCGCGTTCGAGATAACCACGTCGCTGTCCTTCAGGTCGCCATCATTCACGCCCCTCACGATGATAGCATCAACCTCATCTTTCGGAGGCACGCTCAGCAAAACCTTTTTGGCGCCCGCTTCGATGTGCATCATGCACTCGTCCTTCTTGCGGAATACGCCCGTGGATTCCAGCACCAGCGACACCCCGTTTTCTTTCCAGGGCAGCTCGGCCGGGTTCTTAATGGCCGTGACTTTCACTTCCTGGCCGTCCACGATGATCGCGTCGTCCGTGCTCTTGACCTCTTTCTCGTATACACCGCTAACGGTGTCGTATTTGAGCAAATGGGCAAGGGTCTTCGCGTCAGTCAGGTCGTTGATGGCCTCAACGTCAAAGTTCGCATCTTCCATGAGCAGTTTGAACACATTGCGGCCGATCCGCCCGAATCCATTAATACCTACCTTCGTCGCCATAGTGAATTCCTTTCATTCGTTGCACTTGTCGCCACTATTCGGCTTCGTGGGGACCTCCCCAGTGTTTCCGTTTTCCCAAACCGATACACTTATCGGCAAATAGCTTTCGTGTGTGCGTACGAGCGCGTTCGCAAGGAAGGATGTTTCCCAAAAGGGCTACGCGCCGCTCCAGGCTACAGCCCGGCCCTGGAGCTCATTTCTCAGTTCTATACGCCCAAACTCAAGCGCAAAGTATGCCACAGTCGCGAAACCCAAGTCAAACAATCACATAGAGCCCAATCGCCGGGTAAAATACGCCAAATGGGAACTGCGCGAAGCACGCAGGCTGCCATAATCCCTTAGTACTACAAAAGAACCCTTCTACGTTTTCCGGCAACGCGCCTGGCCTTGTGCCAGGCGTTTTGGCCCCCCGGACGTCTGGCACAAGGCCAGACGCTACGTCCGGCGTGGCTATCGTGTCGTTTTTGGAAAAGCAACAGTTCGAGGAATGCTCTTGCCCCAACTTCACCTGCTGGGTGTTGCGAAACACAGCGTTTGTCAGCGGTTCTCAAACAGTTCTCTCGAATTCACTCGTATTACCCGGCAATTGGGAATAGCGCCTTAATAACACCGCGGGCCTTAGTCGTGTTCGCCAGCGATCCCGGGAAACCCAACCATAGGGCAACGGCAATCCGCAGATCGTTCACTCGGTCGATTGCTTTCCGGGACTACGTAGCGTGCGAGGTGCCCTCGACAGCTTTTCGAATCTGGCGGTCCTGTCTGCGGAGCCATTCAATGGCGTCCTCGAGTACCACCCAAACGTGCTCTTCATCCAGTCCAATGTGATCGCTATCGTACCAGATGATTTCCTTGGGTTCGGCTGCCGCCTCGAACAGCGCTTGACCGCTTGATGCGGGAACCAGCGTGTCATGCGTTCCGTTTTGGAACAAAACCGGCCGCGGAGCCGCCCGGTCGATATAGCGGATTGGGTCGGCGGGCGCAAGCAGAAAGGACATGAGCATCGTCAGGGGTTTCGCCCACACGCCGATTTCGTTGCGGGCCTGTTCACTGTCGAGCAGGAGCGGCAGATCGCCTCCGCCATATACCAGCACCGCCGCCTTTAGCCGCGGTTCGAAAGCGAACGCCGTCGCCCCCGTTATCGCCCCGAAACTCGCCCCCACGAGGTAAATCCTCTTTTTAGCGATGTCTTTGCGCGACTCGAGATAACTGACCAAGCGCCGGGTCTCGAGCACGGTCAGTGCGCCGCGCCGCCGGAGCGCGAGGCCCTCCTCCAACAGGCCAGCCTCTTCGGGCAAACGCCGCTCGCCGCGCGTATATTGATCGAAGGTGGCCATGGCAAACCCAGCTTCTATGAACGGCGTGGCAATTTCGTCGATAAACTCTTTTTTTTGCCCTATACCATGCAGAAAGATAACGCAGGGGTGGGCCCCCTCCTCCAAAGGCGGGGGTGTTACGAGCACGCCCGGCACGCGGTCCTCGCCCTCGACGCCTTGAAACGAGAACTCGATGCGCCGGTAACCGGATTCGCGCATCGCGGGCTCCTCTTGCACCTCGAACGGAAGTTCGGGGTCGTAGCCCTCGAAATACGCCGCATCCCAACGCGCTTTTGCCACAAGCAGCACAGCGACCACGCCAATCAGACCAAAGCCAATCCAGAGTGCAATGCGTTTATTCACCATTAAAACCTCATCTGAAATTGAGACGGCAAAACAGCATCGGAGGAAGCCAGACTATACCATGACCGCGCCTGTAGGTAGCAAAACCGCCCGCATAGCGCCCTTAAACGTTAAAGTTTGTAGCGCGGTAATCCTCCTTCGCTCCTGTAGAGGTACGGAGGACGTGGAGACCAGGCCACAGCGAGGACCGAGGCACACCATGGGGCGGTCACATAAAAACGCGCCCGAGGTATTGGCTTCGGGCGCGGTCCTTGACGATTCTTTATCTCTCCAGTAATCAAATTTATCTTTGATTGTGTAATTGGTTGAAAAACTGAGCTTCCAGTCTTAG
>JAWODE010000339.1:0-14198 GCA_046483455.1 Candidatus Hydrogenedentota bacterium
ATTTCCGTTTTTACCTGTAAATCTTCTGCTGCGCCATCGTTTCGAGACGGAAGACAAAATCGAGCGGATAATCGCGCCGCTGCTGATCGTACACAGTCCCGGCGATGACATTGTTCCGTATCACCATGGCGAGGCGCTCTTCAGGCTTGCACCCGAACCCAAAACCTTCCTCGAAATTGCCGGCACGCATAACGACGGCTACATGGAATCCGGCGAACATTACATGCAGGGCCTTCGTGATTTTCTCAAACCCTTCTTTCCGAGATAAGGATTCGGGGCAAATGCAGTGGCAATTTACGGTCGTGGAACTGGGCGGAAAAGATGGGCCGTTTGAAGGCGGTGGCTATAAGGTGACTTTCGTAACATGGTCGTCTCGGCCATGATCCCCCGGGCGAGATGCCGACTGCATTTTTTGTGTCTTAGTGGTCCATTCTCAAGAACATTTCCACGCGTAGGCGCGGAGATTGCTGAAAATCGCAGAGAAGAAGCGTAAACTTTCACGCCGTATCTGAAAGGCCGTCATCATCTGTGTCTATTTTCGCCATCCGCGGATGCCGCTCTTACCAACCCGGCGGAACCTGCAACGTGCATGAAAAGACTTTGTCATCCCATTTTAATTAGATGCGTCGACACGGAATTGAATGGCACATTACAAGACGAACTAAGTTTTGTCGCGAGCGGGGCTCTCAGCTCTTGGGGGTGACCACATAGACGGCTTCGTCGGCGAAGAGGTTGGGCCAGTGGCGGATGGCAAAGCCGTCGCCGGAGCTGGAGAGGGGGATTTCGCGTTCGATACGGATGTTGTGGGTTTGGCAGAAGTTGCGGAAGTCTTTGACCGACAGTACATTACGGTTTGGAGTGCTGTACCACGAGTAGGGTAGACTGGGGGTTACCGGGGCTTGCCCACGAAAGGCGAGCATCGCCCGAACCTTCCAATGGGCGAAATTGGGGAAACTGATGATGCATTTTTTGCCGACGCGAAGCATTTCGCGGATGACCAGTTCGGGGTTTTTGATTACCTGGAGGGTCATGCTGAGGATAACGCAATCGTAACTCTGGTCGGGAATGGCGCTCAGTCCCTGATCAATGTCGACCTGCACCAGGGAGATGCCCCGGTTGACACAGCGGATGATGTTTTGTTCGGAAACTTCGAGACCCATGCCATCGACTTGTTTCTGAGAGACGAGGCGGTGGAGAAGTTCGCCATCGCCACAGCCGATATCGAGAACACGGCTGCCGGGATCGACCAAATCCACGATAAGGTCGTAATCGACGCGCGGCCCCTCGTAAATACTGTCTCTTGATAATGGCGCTGGGCCATCCTCGTCGGCTGAGGAGATCGGTCGGGCAACGTCTTGCTTCGCTTTCAAGTCCGGATGAAGCGCGTGCTTGAGAAAACCGCTTATGAGTTCTTTCATAACGTCCACTTCGAGCAAGAAGGCATCGTGCCCATAGTCGGACTGAATGTTGCAGTAAGTGACTTCCTGCCGGTTACGCATAAGCGAATAGACCATTTCGCGGGATTGGTAGGGCGGATACAGCCAGTCCGACGAGAAAGAAAGCACCATCATGCGCGACTTGACGCGGGCGAGGGCTTTATCGAGGGAACCGTATGCCGAGACAAGGTCAAAGTAGTCACATGCTTTGGTGATATAGAGGTAGCTGTTAGCATCGAAGCGGTTGACGAATTTCTCGCCCTGGTAATCGAGGTAAGTCTCGACGGCAAATTCGCTTCCAAAATCATAGCTATATTCGGATTTGCTGCGGAGGGAGCGGCCGAACTTGGCTCGCATGGAATCGTCGGAAAGGTAGGTGATGTGCCCGAGCATGCGTGCGATCGAGAGACCTTGAACAGGGGCGTCCGTGCCATAGTAGTTGCCGCGCTTAAAGGCGGGGTCAGCTTCCACAGCGTGCCGACCAACAGCGTCGAAAGCAATGGCTTGGGCCCCGTTGTGGGGTCCGGAGGCGATGCAAATGCCGGAGCGCACGATGTCCGGGTAGCGGGTAAGCCACTCGAGGACCTGCATGCCGCCCATCGAGCCACCCGCTACGGACAAAAGGCTCTCGATTCCAAGGTGCTCCATGAGTTGGCGTTGCGCACGGACCATATCGCCGATGGTAACGATAGGAAACGTAAGGCCATAAGGCTTTCCGGTCTCGGGGTTTATCGAGGAGGGTCCGGTGGTGCCGCGGCATCCTCCAAGGCAATTCGAGCAAATCACAAAGTATTTGGTCGTATCAAAGGCTTTTCCGGGCCCCACCATGTTGTCCCACCAGCCGGGTTTGGGATCGGTGGGTTTGTGTAGTCCAGCTGCATGCGCATCCCCCGTGAGAGCATGTAAGATTAATATGGCATTGGATTTATCGGCGTTGAGCGTTCCGTAGGTTTCGTAGGCAATCGTGATGGGCCCGAGCTTCCGGCCGCAGTCCAGTTCGAGCTGATTGGGCGGCTCGGCAAAGCGGAATTCCTGTGGCTTGACGATGCCAACCGAACCTTCTTCCGTCATGACTACCCTCTTGCCTTTCACGACGATATCCAGCAAAAAAACGGGCGCGATCCCCATCAAGAGGCGTCGCGCCCGTTTAGCATAGCACTATCTTGCGGCTTGTGCCAAGGCTTGGTTGAGGTCGGCGATGATGTCCTCGACATCTTCGATGCCCACCGATACGCGAATCATATTAGGAGTGACCCCTGCGTCTTGTTGCTCCCGGGGTGAGAGCTGCTGATGCGTCGTTGAAGCCGGGTGAATGACCAACGTTTTGGCATCGAGAATGTTGGCCAGATGCGAGGCGAGTTTGACGTTGTCGATGAATTTTTTTGCACCTTCATAACCGGATTTCACGCCGAACGTAAGGATGGCGCCCTGGCCTTTCGGGAAGTATTTCAGCGCGCGTTCATGGTCCGGGTGGTCTTTAAGACCGGGATAAGATACCCATTCCACCGCCGGGTGACCGGCAAGGTGCTGGGCGACCTTTAACGCATTCTCGGAGTGCCTGGGAACACGCAAATGTATTGTCTCAAGTCCCTGGAGCAGGAGAAACGCATTGAAAGGCGAGAGACAGGGACCCAGATCGCGCAAAAGGGTCACCCGTGCCTTAATGATGTAAGAGATGTTCCCGAGAGGTTTCATGGCCTCGTAGAACCGCATCCCGTGATAACTCTCGGATGGTTCGGTTAATTCGGGAAATTTCCCGTTGTCCCAATCGAAAGTGCCGCCATCCACGATGACGCCGCCTATCGAGGTTCCGTGTCCGCCAATGACTTTCGTAGCCGAATGGACGACGACGTCGGCCCCATGTTCGATGGGACGGAACAGAATGGGGGAGGCCACCGTGTTGTCCACGATGAGGGGAATACCGTAATTGTGCGCGACCTCCGCAATCGCCTCGATATTCGGCACATCGCCTGCGGGATTTCCGATGGTCTCGCAGAACAGGAAGCGTGTATCGTCATCGATGGCGTCGGCGAAGCTCCTGGGGTCACCGGCATCCACGAAACGGGTTTCGATGCCCAAGTCGTTGAAGGTATGGGTGAACAGGTTGTGCGTACCGCCATACAATGTGGACGATGAGACAAGGTTCTGGCCCGCTTTGGTGATGTTGAGCGCCGCGAGTGTTATCGCGGCACTTCCCGAAGCCAAGCCCAATGCTCCCACGCCTCCCTCGAGTGCCGCCATGCGTTTCTCGAACACATCGACCGTGGGATTCATGATGCGCGTATAGATGTTCCCAAACTCTTCAAGATTGAAGAGGCGGGCGGCATGCTCGGCGCTGTCGAAAACATAAGACGTGGTCTGGTAAATAGGAACCGCCCGCGCGCCGGTCGCCGAATCGGGTTCCTGTCCGGCATGCAGGGCTTGTGTGCCTAATCCATAGTGCGTGGCATCCGACATCTGGACATCCTTTCACTCAAATGTGCCGTTTTGATGTTTATCCCTCAAACAAGGGCGTCGACAAATAACGTTCTCCCGAATCGGGGAGAATTACCACGATATTCTTCTTCCGGTACTCCTCACGGCCCGCAATCCGCAAGGCAACGGCCGCCGCTGCGCCGCAACTGATCCCGCAGATAATGCCTTCCTCGCGGGCGAGTCTTCGAGCAGTCTCAAATGCCTCCTCGTTGCTTACTTGTTCGACCTTATCGATAAGGTGCATATCCAGCACCTCCGGGACAAAACCAGCGCCGATACCCTGGATTTTATGAGGACCGGCCTGCCCCCCGGAAAGCACGGGGGAAGTAGCGGGTTCGACCGCTACGCTTTCGATCGCCTTTCGCCGTGATTGCTTAAAATAGCGCGTTGCTCCAGTGATGGTCCCGCCGGTACCGACGCCCGCAACAAAAACATCGATTTGGCCGTCCAAGTCGTTCCAAATTTCGGGTCCGGTGGTTTTGAAGTGGATTTCCGGATTCGCTGGATTTCGGAACTGCTGCGGCATGAAATACTTCGGGTTGTCTTTGATAAGCGTTTCCGCCTCGCGAATGGCTCCCGGCATGCCCTGCTCCCCGGGTGTCAAAATCAGGTCGGCTCCAAATGCTTTCAGCATCTGGCGACGCTCCATGCTCATGGTCTCGGGCATTGTCAGTATCAACTTGTACCCTCGGGCGGCCGCAACAAAAGCCAATGCAATACCCGTATTACCGGAAGTGGGTTCGACAATCGTTCCCCCGGGCTTGAGAATGCCCCGTTTCTCAGCATCCCATACCATGTTGGCACCAATTCGGCACTTCACCGAATACGCGGGGTTACGCCCCTCGATTTTTCCGAAGATCTTGGCGTTTAAACCTTTACCAAGTTTTTTCAGATGAACGAGAGGGGTGTTGCCAATACTGAAGCTGTTATCTTCAAAGACTCGCATCGGTATACTCCTTCTGCATTCTCCGGCCGGTGCCACGTGGCCAACCCCTCCCACAAATGCAATTGCTGGCTTGACTAAGAAAACAGCAAAGCAGAGTGTTGGATGCTACCACCTCAAGCCCTTATTATCAAACGCTATGCACAGGATATTTATGCGCAAGTAAAAAAATCTCTGTACACTATTTACCTCATCAAGATTAAAACTGATAGAACGCTGCTGGCGCCCTTCCTATTCCAGAGATGTTGAGTTATGGGCGTCAGAGACGTCAGAATGACCGCCTTCACCAGGAAGGCTGGAGCCGATTGCTTGCCTTGGCGGGGGAGGGAATTGTAGAGTCTGGACCTGATTGGCCTGAATTCTGTGAATTAACGAAGGTCGACTTATGCCACAACACAGGCGAGAATTTGGCACAGTTGAGCGGATTCTGGAGAAGGAATGGGTGCGTCCATTGGGGATGCTGCTATTTGTCGTGGTTCTCGCAACGGTGTTCTCTCCTTACGCAGAGGGATTCCCTGTGTTCTGGCGTTCGGCGAACCTGCTCAATGTTTTGCGCCAAATTTCTGAGATTGGGATTCTGGCCGTCGGCATGACATTGGTCATTATCACCGGGGGGATCGATCTATCGGTCGGTTCACTTTTAGCGTTGTCCTCGATACTGTTCGCATTCACGTTTGTGCGGCACGAGTGGTCCTTACCCGCCGCGCTCGGAATCACGCTCCTGGCAACCAGCGTCTGCGGGTTTACAAATGGTTTGCTGATCACAAGACTTCGGATGCAACCCTTTATTGCCACGCTTGCTGTGATGACCGGGAGCCGTGGGTTCGCAAAGTGGCTGGTCAAGAACGAGACTATCGATATACCGTTTGGCAAGGAATACACGGCGCGGGTGGCGGATTTCCTCGCCCAAAAAAGTGTTGTGATACCGGTGTTTGTGACCATTGCGCTTATCGGCGCTGTGCTACTGAATCGAACACGTTTCGGCCGGTATGCCGTTGCGATTGGCGGGGCCGAAGAAAGTGCGCGTCTCTCGGGTCTCGCCGTACGCTGGGTAAAGGTGCGCGTTTACCTGTTAAGTGGTTTCTTGGCGGGGATTGCGGGCATTCTCCACTGCGCCCAGACCCACCAGGGGAATGCAAACGCCGGGGTTTCCTACGAATTGGACGCCATCGCGGCGGCGGTAATCGGCGGAACAAGTCTGGCCGGTGGCAAGGGAGGCATCCTGGGAACCGTCGTGGGCGCTTTGGCCTTAGGCATCCTTTCCAATCTTCTTGGGTTGCGTAACGTCGATGAAAACGTGCAGTGGATGGCCAAAGCCGTTATTATTGTGATTGCTGTATGGTTGCAAATGGTGGGTTCCAAGAAAGAGCTTTAGCGTCTTCTTTGTGCAATTTCCTAGGCGAGAAGGCGCATTTTGCACGAGGGTGGATGCATGTATAAGGTTGCCCAGGTCTTCATAACACTTCTCATCCTAGTCCTAGCGCTTTTGGCCGGATGTGGCAGACCGGCCGGTGACGATGCTGCGCAGACGGACACAGCAACAGCGGGTGGTAAAAAATTCAAAATAGTCTTTTCCCAATGCAATAGCGCAGAGCCATACCGGGCGGTGCAAAATAAGATTTTCCGCACGGCGGTGGAAGAAAAATACTCGGATATTGTCGACTTTTCGATTACCGACGCTCAGCAGGATAACGCCAAGCAGATATCGCAGATAGAGAACATCATTTTGCAGAGAGTAGATTTGCTTATTGTAGCCCCGAATGAGGCCGCGCCGTTGACAAGAGTTGTCGAGAAGGCGCATCAAGCCGGCATCAAGGTGATTTGTCTCGAACGCGATCTCGCGGCGCCGGTCTATGACGTCTTCGTGGGAGCGGATAATGTAAAAATAGGGGAGATGGCGGGTGAATATGTGAAGGGATACCTGGAATCGAAGGATATCGAGAATCCTGTAGTCGTCGAGATGAAGGGGTTGCTGGGGACAAAGCCCCAAGAGGAGCGTCACAAAGGCGCGCGCAAATACATCGACACCGTGCCCAATGTGAACGTGATCGAGGAAGTGGCGAACTGGCTCCAGAGCGAGGCCAAGAAGCGCATGGAAACTCTTCTCCAGGCCAACCCCAAAATCGATGTGGTGTACGCCCACAATGATCCCATGGCTGTGGGGTGTTTTCTCGCTGCTCGAGAGGCTGGACGCGAAGAGGAAATGATCTTTGTAGGGGTGGATGGATTGGGCGGAGAAGCAGGGGGGATAAAAAAAGTAATGGACGGTGTGCTGCAGTGCACCTTTGTTTACCCGCCTTGTGCGGCGGAAGCAATCGATTACGCGGTGGCCCTGCTCAAAGGAGAAGAGGTGCCGGAACGCGTAATCCTTGAACCGACAAAGATTACCAAAGAGAACGCCGCCGAATGGTACGAAAAGGCAACTATCGAATAACACCCTGCAAAATGCGGATAATTTCTGAGCTGAAACTTTGTGGTATCGCAGCGTTGGCCGTTGCAGTGTTTTCAGGCTGTGGTATGTCTGTTCATGATGTCGTGGCGGCCGGCGACGCCGCTCGTGTGCAGGAAATGCTTGCGCAAGACCCAGACGCCATTGAACGTCGGGATAAGCTGGGCAAAACCCCGTTGTTCTTCGCTGTAACCTATGGACGCGAGGAGATGGTGGACCTACTAATCGAGCAAGGAGCCGATGTTAACGCGCAGGACGATACCGGCCTGACACCGCTTCATGTGGCGGCGTTCATGAGTCGTCCTGCCTGCGCGGAGAAACTGCTGAACGCAGGCGCGCGAATCGATACAGTCGATGTTTTCGGCGATACACCGCTCCATTCAGCGGCTATCCACGGCATGACCGGGATGATTGGTTTTCTGGTCAGGCGGGGGGCCGATGTGACCGCCGCAAATAATAAAGGCGAGACGCCCCTGGACCTTGCGGTAAAATATGAGCAAGAACGCGCCGTGGAAACGCTGAAAAACCTTCTGAAACCGCACGCGTGAAATTGCTGAGCAATGGGCCGGAATTCCTGCCGCTTGTATGCAGTTTTTGGTACACTATTTCCAGGGAGACATGAATGAAAGGCCGGAATAGCAATGTTGTTACCGCATACACGGACGGGGGATGCGACCCGAATCCCGGCCGAGGTGGATGGGGTGTTGTGTTGGTATACAAGGGGAAGGTAAAGGAACTCTCGGGGCATGAAGACATTACGACCAATAACCGCATGGAACTTACGGCTGCGGTTAAAGCCCTCGAGGCATTGCGCCGCCCCTGTCGCGTGGCGTTACACACCGATTCCCAGTACCTCCAAAAAGGTATAACCAATTGGATGAACAAATGGAAACGTAACGGATGGCGAACCCGAAACGGGGCAGTCAAGAATCAGGATTTGTGGCAGCGCCTCGATGAGCTGACGGACAGACACAATGTGGAATGGCAGTGGGTTCGCGGGCATGCGGGAGACCCCCTTAACGAACGCTGCGACGTGCTTGCGCGTGAAGCGCGGACCCGTCGCTGACATACGAGAGTATCACCGCCACAATGGCTGATAAGACAAAAAGCCCGTCTGGGACAAGTACCAAGAGAAGGCAGGACCTTACCCTGTGCCTTATCTTCCTTTTTATCGGGATGGCCGGGGTGCTTTTGTCCACTCGCTGGGAAGAGCCGGTATTGCGCCGAATCACGCTGCTTCTTTCGGTGGCCCTGCCTGTATTCGGCATAGGTAATTTTCTGGCGCGACTCCACGTAACCGGCCTGCAGAAGTTGCTGTTGCTCACAGGCGTGCTGATGTTGATTGTGGGCGGCTTGGCTACCGTCGCCGATTTCCCGGGCACCTTCAGCGAGCTCGAGGAAGTGCCGACCGGGGCCTGGGACATGTCCCGCTGGGTGGGCGCCTTGGGTCTCTTTGCCGGACTTATTGCCATTCTCTTCGCCGTTGTCCGGGGGGAAGAGGAACTGGCGGAGATTGGCGACCGGTTTCGGTATTTGACCGAGCATATGAGCGAAGGATTTACCTTGTCTGCGCCAGACGGAACGATTCTGATGGTGAACCGGCGTCTTCTCGACATGACGGGGCTCAAACGCGACGAAGTGGTGGGCCGAAATGCTCATGAAATGGTGAAGGAACTGGATCATCAAACCATCATGGAGCATTTGGAAGAACGCAAGCACCGGCGCGCATCGGAATATGTCATTAGTCATCAGGTCAATGGCGAAGAACGGCACTTCGCCGTTAGCGGTACCCCCATTTTCAACCGCCGGGGAGAGCACGCAGGGACGGTCGCGACTTTCCGGGATGTTACGGAACAGATCGAGCTGTCGCGCAGCCTTGAGAAATACGCCGAAGGGCTGCAACGTTTGGTCGAGGAGCAGACCTATCAATTGCGGGAATCGGAGGAACGCCTTCGCGGTCTGCTGCTGCATATGAATGAGGGCTTTCTAACTCTCGATACAGCCTTCCGGGTGCGTTTTGCCAACGAACGGATTTGCGAGATGCTGGGACTCGAAGCAAGCGATCTGGTGGGGCGCGATGTATTCGGTTTTCTGGACCCCGCTGGGCGCTCGAAGCTATTGAATCTCCTTAAGGCGGCGGGTTCGAGCAAGACCAAACGTCTTCAGCAGGAAACCAATCTCGTCACGCAACGACGCGGGCTGGTCCCGGTGGTTCTGGGCGTATCGCAGGTGGAAGATTCGCGTGAAGGCGGGGTGCGGTATTCTCTAGTAGTCACGGATGTGAGTAAACAAAAAGAGATGCAACACCAGTTGGAGCAGCGCGCTGTTCAGCTTGAGTCCGCCAATGAAGAATTGCGAATACTCGACCGCACCAAAGACAGTTTCTTGACAAACGTGACCCACGAGCTTCGCACCCCTCTCAGTACTATCCGGGGCTACGTCGAGATGATCGATTCCGAAAGCATCGGGGTACTGGATAAGGAACAGAAAGACGCGCTGAAGGTTATTTCCAGAAATGCCCAGCGCCTGGGCACTCTTATCGAGGAAATGATCGAATTCAGTCGGATGCAAATGAGAGGGTTCCGGTTGAAATTTACGCTGTTCAATGTTGAAGGTCTTGTGGAAGAGTGCGTGAACTCGATCAGACCAACAGCCACGCAACACGGCTTGACGGTTAAATGCAACCTTCGAGAGACCTTGCCGCGAATCTGGGGCGACCGTGCGCGTCTGGCGCAGGTGCTTACGAATCTCCTTTCCAACGCGGTCAAATTCACGGAACGAGGCGGAAAGGTCGAGGTGGCGGTTACCCGTGCTCCCGGCGGTACGGTGCTCATCAGCGTTTCCGATACCGGCATTGGAATCTCCCCCGAATATCAGGACAGGATATTCGACAAGTTTTTTCAGGTTGATGATTCACTCGAGCGACGTTATGAAGGGGCAGGCATTGGCCTTTCCATCGCAAAAAGCATTGCTGATGCCCACGGAGGAACTATCCGGATTGCCAGTCAAATCGGTGAAGGCAGCAAATTCACGGTGGTGCTTCCCGACGTTTGTTTCGACGAAAGCTACTCCCCCAGCGAAAACGCCCGTATCGAAAGCCGTAAGCTTGCTTGTGTGTCTGACGATAGTTCTTTGATGGAACGCCTGGGTCTCCTTCTAGAATCGTGGGGAGCACACGTCGAGCGTTTTCCCGGGGGACACGAAGCCATTCGCGCAGCAAGGGAATCGGTGCCTGACCTGGTAATCGTTGATGAAACCACGGACGATGTGAAGGGGCCGGCATTTGTTACGTTGCTGCAGAGGGCCTTAGAGGCAGAGACTATACCGGTCATATTAATGCAAGGACAAGATGCCGCACTCGATGAGGGAAACGTTGAATTGAACGGGTCTGTCGAGATTCTCGAGAAACCCTTTCATGCGCAAGAATTTTTTTGGAAGGTACACCGGATGCTTGGAAACGCCGAAGTGGTTTCTGAGATGTCAGAGGCGGTTACAAAAACGCCGGCTGAGTCTTCAGCCCAGCTTATGAATGCTATTGTGGAACCGGACCGCGATCTCTTGGAATGGTTGCAGACAGCCTTGTCAATTCGTGGTATAGAGACCTTGTACTTTGCCAATGCAGAGGAGGCCCTTGCGCGTTTGGAACACGAGGGTGCGCGAATGCTCCTGCTGGATATAGATGGTCTTTCCGGAGAACAATTCACCCGATTCAAACAATATGTACAGCATACGCACACGCCCATGTGCGCCATCACGGGCTCACGGCCCGAGAACAAGAATGAAGATATTTTCGACGCGGTGTTGATAAAGCCCTTCAGTGTTGAGGACCTTGTTGAAACCATTACGGAACTTAATACACCCTCTTCAGCGGTGGGAACAGTAGCCGAACATAGTAAAACGGCCGACGGAGGTGAGACTCGAAAATGAGGATCGGGGGAATACTACTTCTTGCGCTGCTTACATTCTCTTCGGTAATTCACGCCGACCTTGAAACAGATTTACAAAAAGGATGCGCCAGTGCCATTTGCGTTCTCGCGGATTCGGGTATACCCATACTTGAATATAACGCGAAGTCAATACGTCCCCCGGCAAGCATGGTTAAGCTCATGCAGATACTTATGGTCGCGGAAGGCCTCGAAAAGGAGCTGTGGACCCTTGACAAGATTATCGAGGTGTCGGAGCACACGGAAAGCATGGGAGGCTCCCAGGTTTATCTGGCCAAAGGGGAGAAATGGAAGCTCGGCGACCTCCTTTCCGCGCTGTGCGTGGCTTCGGCCAATGATGCCGCAATGGCAATTGCCGAAGGGCTATGGGGAAGCGAAGAGAGTTATTTGAAAGCCATGAACGCCCGAGCACAAGAACTCGGAATGACCTCGTCAGAGTTTCACAGTGTACACGGTCTTCCTCCGGACGCCGGAGAGGAGCCGGATAAGACGTGCGCGCGGGATATGGCGATTCTTGCCCGATATTGTGTCCAGAAGCCCCTCATTATGGAGTGGGTCGGTCAAAAAGAACTGACATTCCGTAAAGGGGAGGCTGTCAGATACAACACAAATAAGCTTCTTTGGCGCATGGAGGGGTGTGACGGCCTAAAAACCGGATATACCCGTGCCGCGGGATGGTGTCTAACTTCAACGGCGGAACGCGATGGTATTCGCCTGGTAAGTGTCGTGATGGGATGCAAGTCCCGAGGGGGGCGCTTCGCTCTTGCACAGGCGGTACTCGAGAAAGGGTTCGAAGCATGTGAACGCGTACGCGTACTGGCAAAGGGGCAAAAGATAGAACCTGAGATCGCGGTTCAAAACTGCGAGACGCCGACAACTTCCCTCGTGGCGTCTGAAGACGTCTGGGTTACTATCCCTAAGCGCCATAAATCCGGTCTGAAATTAATGACTGAGACGCCCGCCGTACTGCGTCCGCCTCTGCAGTCAGGGGAATCATTGGGAGAATTGCGGGTTGCATTCGGGGACCATGTCCTTGCGAAAACAACGCTAACGCTGGCCGAGCCGTTACGCCCTGCGCCCCTTCGCTGGAAGCTTATTTACACGGTGTTAAAGCGGTAAAACCGGCATTTGTCAGTGATCGCGCATTTGCGGGAAGTATTCGAGAATAGTCTTGCTGATTTCCTCCCTTTTGCCAGGGAAACGGGAAATTGTTTGGAAGAGTGCATCTTTGGAAAGATTTTTATAAAAGCGCCATGTTGCATCCCGGATAATCGCTTCCTCCGGTCGCAACAGGTGTGTTGCATAGACGGGGATCAGTATAGGCAATTCGTTATTCCCTGAGGCTTTCGATAGCTTCAAGGTAGCTGTCGCTGCGAAAGATATATGAACCCGCCACTAGCACATTGGCACCGGCATTGATAACTGAGGGTGCGGTCTGCTGATCAATTCCGCCATCCACCTCGAGATCGCGTTCTTCGCCGAGCATGGCGCGAACGAGTTCGATTTTGCGCAGCATTTCAGGAATGAATTTTTGCCCGCCGAAACCGGGGTTGACGGTCATGATCAGAACCATATCTACCGCGTCGGCCAGAAATTCGATATCGTCGGGGGGCGTCCCCGGGTTCAATACCACTCCCGCTTGGCAGCCGAGATCGCGTATGCGGGTCAAGAGACGGTGAGGGTGGCGGGCCGCCTCGGCGTGAAACGTGATAATGTCAGCGCCTGCATTGGCGAAGTCGTCCACGTACTCCTCCGGATTGGTGATCATGAGGTGTACGTCCATGGGCACGGTCGAGTGATGGCGGAGAGCACTCACTACCGGGGGCCCGATGGTTATATTGGGGGTAAAATGGCCGTCCATGATGTCGAGGTGAATCCAATCGGCGCCCGCCTCGATGATGTCGCGAATCTCTTCACCCAGTCTGCTGAAATCGCTGGAAAGCAAAGATGGGGCAATCTTGAGTTTAGGCAATGTCATTCTCCTCGCCACCTTCGGCCAGATGGTCTGTGATAACCGGCTTTTCATTCCCTTGGTAGTAATACGTGCACGCCCGTTCGCCATCCACGAAGATTTCGACGGTCAGTTCGTCGTAAAAAGACAAAGGAAGACGGATGGTGCTTCCCGGCTTAAATTTAGGACGTTCGCCGGCACGGTACTGCGTTTCACTCGGCAAAATCGTCTGGCGCATACCGTTTCGGTCAATCGCGTCGATTCGGACCTCGCGCGGGAACCACGAGCCGGGTACGGTATAAGCCACCTCTACCTTCCGCCGCGAATTGGGAAGGGAGAGTTCATCCGAAGCCCGCACATCATACGTCACCGGGTCGCCTTTCTGAAGCATTGTTCCGGGAGGCGGAGTTTGCGCAAGTACCCGGTCTAATCGAGCGTTCGGATTGTCAACACGATTGGCCACCACGCTCACTTCCATTGGGGCCAAAAGGGCAAGGGCATCATCGATCGGCAGTCCGACAATATCCGGCATGGTGAAGATGCTGCGCGTGGGGCCCTTGCTTAGCAAAAGATGGACTTGCTCGCCCGTCTTCAAAGGCTGTCCCGCCGGAGGATCCTGAGCGATAACCTGATCGCGGGGCGCGCTATGGTGAATCCATGCTTTATTACCCAAGCGAATACCTCGTTGGAGATCGTTCTCCACTTCATCAAGCGATTTGCCCAGGAAAGCCGGCGTGTCCTGAATCTCTGCACCTTCACTTACCGTGGGAAATACTTCCCGACCTGCGCGCACAACCGCCCCCGGCTCCGGGCGCTGTGAGATAACATGATACGCAGGTACTTGATCGCTAAACATAGGCGTCTGTTTACCCATTTCGAGGCCGATCTTTCCTAACTCGAAAGAAGCCTGGGTGACAGACATTTGGGTAATGTTAGGGACCGTGACGTATTCGCCACCTTCGACAGCGGTATTGAATACATAGAGTCCCGCCGCCCCCAT
>JAWODE010000346.1:0-3693 GCA_046483455.1 Candidatus Hydrogenedentota bacterium
CCATGTCACGCAAGCCATTGTGCAACGGGTAAACCCCCATCTTGAACCAGTGGCACTCAATTATGAGAAGGACGTGCTCCCCTTGACGCCGAACGGCAACGCGACGGAGCGGCACGTCTGTATAGCCTACGAAAAGAAGGGTGCGCAAAGCTTTCCCGAACCCAAGGCGCGCGCGGAGTTCTGGGCGGCAAAACTGGGGCAATCGGCAGAGGATATCGAGAAACTCTTCGCCGACCCGCCATCGTTTCAGGGGCTTATTCGCTCGAAGTTGATGAAGCAGGGCGGGGTGGGCTACGTGCAGCCCGAGGGACCGGACTTCCCCCTGTTGGATGAGGTGAATCGCTTGATTCTGAAGGCGGGCGCCATCCCTACGGTAGCGTGGTTGAATGGTCTTACCGAAGGGGAACAAGCTATCGACGAGCTGCTCGATCTGCTCGTGGGCGAGGGAGCGGCGGCGCTGAATGTCGTTCCCGAACGCAATTGGAACCTTGCCGATCCGGAGGAAAGAAAAACGAAGGTTGCCAAGCTTCACGAGATCGTCGCGACCGCCGAAGCGCGAGGCCTTTTTCTTTTGAACGGCACCGAGATGAACGCCCATGGGCAGCGGTTTGTAGATGATTTCGACGCCCCGGAAATGGCGCCCGTGCGCTCGTCGTTTATTGAAGGCGCGCTCATTCTGTATGGCCACACCGTACTCCAGCGGGCCGCGGGAATGGGCTATCTGAGTTCGTGGGCCGAGGGCCATTTCCCTTCCTTTCCAGAGCGGAAGACGTTCTTTGCTCAACTAGGACACAAGGTTTTGCCCGAAAAGGCTTACCATATTCAGGGTCTTAGTCCGGCCATGAGTCCTGAAGCTGTTCTGGAGAAGATTGGATAATTCTTTCCAGATCTGCTTATTTTATAAGACTTTTGTTTGCAATTACTTGCAACTTCTCCCCGCTCTTGATCTTACGCCGTTTTCTGCAACATTGCTCTCCTGCTGGTAAAATTCAAAATGTGGGTGTTTGGGGACATGGAGGGTGAGCTATCTTCAGCAAGGATTCGATGGGAGACCGATTGGACACAATGCAGCCGGATGGCACAGGGATTCTTCGATGGTTGCGGGGGCAAGGTACAGAGGCGGAATTTCAGGCGCCCTTGGATGCGTTGAGCCCGTTCCCGGTCATGCGGTTGGACGGCGAGGGGCGGATTATCGAGGCCAATGAGGCCGCGCACGAGGCGTTCGGTCTATTGGCGGAAGACGTTACCCCTCTCGAGAGCCTTCTTCCAGACAGCAAGCGTCTGGACCTGCAGGAAATCATTGCCGTGGGAAAGCGTCTGGTCTTCTGTTCAGAGATTAGGGGCCGGCGCTGGCAATGGACCCTCGTGGCCGATACCGACCGGAGGATCGGACACCTTTACGCCCAAGACGTTTCGGCCTACGCGCACATCCCCCGGGAGGTGGGGCGCATTCGGGAGGAACACCAGCGGCAGCAAAAAGAACTGCTGTGCATTTATGGGCTTGCCGAAGCCATCTGTACACACGAGACCGCCCAGGAAATCTGCGGGGACGTGGTGAACTTGATACCTCAAGCATGGCGGTATCCCGAGCATGCCCGGGCGCGGATTGTCCTCGACGGCGAAGAGTACGTGAGTCAGCCCTTCGAAATGACGCGCTGGGGCCAATCGGCGGTAATCATGGCGGAAGGGGCGGCGCGCGGGATGGTGCAGGTGTTTTATACGAAAGATTGCCGGTGCCCGGGGGAAGAGGGGCCCTTTCTGCCGGAGGAAAGGCAACTGCTGGATGCCATCGCCCGGACCCTCGGCGAGGCCATCGCACGCCGGGGCGCGGAAGCCGATAACCGGGCAAAAGCACTCATACTCACCCAGGAGCGCAACCGCCTCGAAACCATTCTCAACAGCATGGGCGAAGGGGTGGTCGTGACGGACAGCCAGACCCGCATCGTGATGTTAAATCCGGCAATGAAGACGCTGCTCGGCTTAAAACAGGCAGACTGCGCGGGCAAGGATTTTCTGTCGCTTGTACCGGATGAAACGTTTCGCGAAGTATGGTATGAGACGGCGGAAGCCCACCAAAATTTTGCCAAGGAGCGCGTGACGCTACAGTGTCCGGAACCGCGGATATGCTGGGCCACGCGTTCGCCTATCCATAATATGGGGCAGGGTGAAACCTGGCATGTCACCATTTTTCAGGACGTGACGCGCGAGCAAGAGATCGACCAGATGAAGTCGGATTTCGTGGCGGCGGTATCCCACGAACTGCGCACCCCGATGACGTCCATCCAGGGTTTCGTCAAAACGTTGTTGGGCAAACCAAACGCAAAGCCGGCCCTCCGTGAGCACTTCTTGAGGATTATGGACGAAGAGGCGGACCGGCTCATGATGCTGATCGAGGAATTGCTTCTGATTGCGCGGATCGAGTCGGGCAAGGTTCTGCTGGAGCGCGAACCGGTAGCGCTGGGCGAACTGGCCCGGCGCGTCGCGGCGGCGCTCGAGCACGTGGCGCAAACCAAGGCAATCGAGTTTGCGGTCGATATCGATTCGCCGGAGCCCATCGTGCGGGGAGATGCCAAGAAGCTGCACACCGTCCTCCACAACCTGGTGGATAACGCCCTGAAATTCACCCCGAAGGAGGGCTGGGTACATGTGCATATCCGAAGCGAGGAGGATGAGGCGCTTCTCGAGGTGGCAGACAACGGGGTAGGGATTCCGCAAGAGGCGCGGGAAAAGATTTTTGACCGGTTCTACCGGGTGCATCGCGAGAACGAAGTGGTTTCGGGCACGGGCTTGGGACTGTTTATCGTGCATGAGATGGTCAAGCTTCACGGGGGCCGGATCGAGGTAGAGAGCGAGCCCGGCAACGGCTCTGTGTTCCGGGTGTACGTGCCGGCGGACACCGAATAGGAGAAACAGGAAAAGCGGATGGCTGAAAAGGACCGCAAATACAGCGTGCTTGTCGTAGAAGACCACGTGCATACGCGCGAACTCCTCGTCTTCACGATGGAGGATGCCGGGCACCTTGCGCTATCGGCAAGCAATGGCGTCGAGGCCCTTGAGCTGCTCGAGGAGCATGTGGTCGACATCATCATCTGCGACATCATGATGCCGCAGATGAACGGTTTCGCGCTGCGCGAGGCTACTTTGTCGCAGCCAAAACTGCGCGATATCGGATTCATTTTCTTGTCGGCGAAGTCGATGCCCGAAGACGAGATTAAGGGATTGCGGTACGGCGTGGACGAATACATCACGAAACCGTTCAATCCCGAGGTGCTGGTGGCGCGCGTGGAAGCCGTGCTGACACGGCGCGAAACCCTGGCGCGCGCCGCACGTTTGGATTCGTTGACGCAACTGTATAACCGGCAGGCGGGGGAACGGGAAGTCCAGCGCGAACTCGAACGTCTTCAGCGGTATCCCTCGGTCGCGGCGCTGGCGTTTGTGGACATCGACGAATTCAAAGAAGTGAACGATGTGCACGGGCACGCCGCGGGGGATCGGGCGCTGATATCGCTGGCGGAAGTGTTCAAGGAGAATATCCGCAGTATAGACATTGTCGTGCGGTATGGGGGCGAGGAATTCGTGTTGTTCTTCCCGGAAACCAGCGAGGACGCCGCGGTGCAGATTATCGAGCGCATGCAGCGGCACTTCCAAAGCGTGTCGGCGAAAAAGAACCACGTGCTGATATCGTTCAGCGCG
>JAWODE010000419.1:0-2588 GCA_046483455.1 Candidatus Hydrogenedentota bacterium
CGAAGAAATTGTCATCACGCCCATGAAGGTCTATCAGCGCTATATCCCGCTGCGGAACACCGACGGTTCGCTTAGCAAGCATTTCCTGGCAGTGGCCAATGGCAATCATGACGACGAAGGACGCGCGACCATCCGTCAGGGCAACGAGCGCGTTCTTAATGCCCGCCTTCGCGATGCGCAGTACTTCTGGGACACAGACACGAAGAGATCGCTCAGCGAGTTTGCGAAGGGTTTGTCACGCGTGTTGTTTCACCAGAAGCTGGGGTCCGTCGCCGACAAGATTGCTCGTTTGCACAAGCTGTACGCACGTTTAAAAGGCGTTCTGCCTCCCGTTGAAGATGAGGAGATCGCTCAAGTACTTGATCTCATGAAGGCCGACCTCACGACGCAGATGGTATTTGAATTTGACTCGCTCGAAGGCGTCGTGGGCATGCTCTATGCGCAAAAGGAAGGATTGCCTGAGCACGTGGCCCACGCTCTCTTCGAACATCGCCTGCCCCGCCGGGCCGATGACAAGCTGCCCGAGAGCCCATTGGGAGTGACGGCTGCCATTCTGGACCGAATCGACACGCTGGCCGGCTATTTTGGCATAGGAGTTCGCGTCAAGGGCACCAGCGATCCGTTTGGACTGCGTCGGAATACCTTGGCGCTGCTTTCCATTATTGAGGAACGCGCTTTAGATATTGATCTGAAGGAGGCGTTTCAGACTGCGATGGGGGTTTACGGCGACACAATCCCCGAGCCTGAAACAGTGATCGATGCGTTTCTTCGGTTTGCGGAAGACCGTCTGGCGGTTATCCACCGCGAAGCGGGGGCGCCTTACGATCAAGTCGCGGCAGCTATTGCTTCCCACGGGCATCGTCCCGTTCAGGTGCGCAAATGCCTCGTGGCCATGGCGCACCTGGACGAGCAGCAGGTCCAAAATCTCGCCGAGCAGACGAAACGCATTCAGCGAATCGCCAAAGACCCCGCACCAAAACTCGAGCCTGCTTTAATGGACGAGAATGAGCAAGTGCTTTTCGAGATAAGCGATGGTGCTTGCGAAACGGTGCGCGCCCACGTGGCTTCCGGCAAGTTTGATGAGGCCTTTACAGAAATTCTTTCCTGGATGCCTGCCATTCAGGCCTATTTCGAGGACGTTTTTGTCAATCATGAAGACGACCGCATTCGCCGCAACCGTCACGCCCTCTTGAATACGGTATATGATGGCATACGTACGGTTGCGGACCTCACGCAGATTGAGAAAAAGGAGACGGATTCGGAATGAGTCGACGGGATGCCGGGGTGAAAGTCGACTACGATGCGATTGCGCACCGGTATGACGTATTCCGGAAGGGCGCGGGGCCCTATCTTCCGGTAATGGTGGCGTTGGCCAAGGCGCACGGCGCACGGCGAATACTCGAAGTCGGTGCAGGCACAGGGAACAACACCTTGCCTTTTCATTCGGCGTGCCCTGAAGCGTCTTTATTCACCTGTGATTTGTCGTGGGGCATGATTGCGCGGGCTCGGGAGAAGCGAGTTCCCGGGGGATGGTTGCAGGCCGATGCCCATTTTCTCCCCTTCGCCACCCGATCCCTCGATTTTTGTTTCGGCTGTTTCGTGCTCCACTACATTTCAGACCTGGAGGCCTTTTGTCATGAGTGTGCGCGCGTTCTTCGAAAGGGGTGTGTAGCTTTTTCCACGGCCTCGCATCATTTTATCGAGCGCCATCCCATGAATCGGTATTTTCCGAGTTTTGCCGCGGTTGATAAGGCCCGGTTTCCAACAATCGAGGCGGTCAAGAATGCCCTTCGAGACGCGGGGTTTCACAACGTGTCGGAAAAACGAATCAAGGCTCCGGCAAAACCCATTGACGGCGATTACCTCCAACGGGTCGAAAACCATTTTATCTCGACGTACACCCTTCTTCCCAAGGACGAGTTTGAGGCCGGGCTTGTCCGGCTCCGCGAAGATATCAAGGCTAAAGGGCAACTCGATGTAGAACTTGCGTGGGAGTCCGTCGCCATTTGGGGCGAGAAAGCATTACCGTGAAGGACCGCAGGCGAAAGAAGAAGCGTGTGCGCAAGCGAGATTGGTCCAGCCGGGATATCGATGCCGAAACACGGATGCCGCGCCGTTTCAGTGGGGTCGATGTTGGATTGGATGCCGAAGCCGTTGAGATCGACGAGCGTTTTGAGGAGATCGAGCCGAACGGGGTTGTGGTTTCTCCTTACGGCGTGTTGGCCTTTGTTGAAACGGAAGACAAAGAGCATTTGTGCCGGGTCGCTGAGCGTTTATGTGTAGGCCGGAGTTCCATTCTCGCTCCCGGTGATTGCGTCCGTGTTGATCCCGATGAAAGTGGGCTCTGTGTTACGGCCGTTAAGCATCGAAAGAGCAAATTGAGCCGGCCCGCAACAAAAGGCCAGGGCGAACAAGTCATTGCGGCCAATGTCGATTGCCTGGTGTGTGTCGTGGCTGCCGCGCAACCGCGTTTTAAGGTAGGAGTCCTTGATCGATACCTGATCGCTGCCGAGATGGGCAACATACGGCCTGTTATCGTACTGAATAAAGTGGATTTGGTTGAAACGCCTCCCGAAGAGATGAGCGTC
>JAWODE010000478.1:0-8496 GCA_046483455.1 Candidatus Hydrogenedentota bacterium
TGACCATCTGCATCGAGTAGCCCCACTCGTTATCATACCAGCTCATCACCTTTACGAGGTCGCCGTCCACCACCTGCGTCATCGTGAGGTCGACGACAGAGGCGCGAGGGTCCATGATGATATCAAAGGACACGATTTCGTCGTCCGAGACGCCCTAGATTTTATCATAATAGCCTTTGGTAGCGGCTTCTTCGCGAAAGATGTTGTTTGCTTCTTCTGCGGTGGTTTCACGTTGCGAGACAAACGTGAACTCGCAAATGGAAGCGAGCGGTACCGGTGCCGTGCATTTATCCTGGGACTGGATACGCACGAGAAGGACGGTGAAAGTTTTTGGTTTTTCTTTGTAGCAACCGCATCGTATGTTCGCAGATAGAATACATGGAACGTCCTAGGGGGAGAACCGGGTATATTCCTAGAAAGCGTGGGGGGGATTCCCCGATGGAGGGGAATGTTGGCGCCAACCCCGTAAGGTCAGTATGTTCGATGGAGGTCCAAAGTGTGTGTCGAACGGGGATTCCGTGAGATTTTTTGATCGCCAGTAGACGCGTTTCGGCGCCTGAGCGAGTCCGATATACCCTACTCCTGCAAATACAACGGGAAAACTGGCTATTCACACGAGGTTTTGGTGCGATTGCGCTGGTTTTTTCGATGCAAAGTATTGAAATCCGGAACGCGGGACCTTACTTTGGTCCTGTCAATTTAGCGCGTTTATGAGGGAGTATTAATATGATGAATCGCCGGAAGTTTATGTGGACTGTTGGAGCAGGCGCCGGAGCCTTGGCGTCATCTGCTGGGGCAGGTGCGGAAGGCACCCCTACCAAGACATTTCCCACCCCCACCCCTGCCCAGTATGCATGGCAAGAGGCCGAACTTGGCATCATTTTCCATTACGACCTCCACCTCTTCGACGACAAGCGTTACAACCAGCGCAAGAATCGGTTGACGGATTTCGGCGATCCGAACATATTTAATCCCGCCGAACTCGACACCGATCAATGGGTAGCGGCCGCGAAAGCATGCGGCGCGCGATTCGCACTCATTACGGCGTCCCATGAGACCGGTTTTCGCCTCTGGCAAAGCGACGTAAATCCGTACTGCCTGAAAGCGGTCGCGTGGGGCGGTGGAAAGCGCGACATTGTGGCTGAATTCGTAGAATCTTGCCGGAAAGCCGGTATCGCCCCCGGTGTCTATATGGGGACGCGTTGGAACGGACACCTCGGCGTGCTGGATTTCAAAGTGACGGAGCGCAGTCCACTTTCCCAGCAGGAATATAAGCGTCTTATCGAAGGCGAAGTGGAAGAGATTTGCAGCCGGTACGGCGACTTGTTTGAACTCTGGTTTGACGGTGGTGCGTATAGCCCTTCCCTGGGCGGCCCCGACGTGCTTCCGATATTCGACCGTTACCAGCCGAATTGTCTCTTTTACCACAGCCATGAACGTGCCGATGCGCGATGGGGCGGGTCGGAAAGCGGAACCGTTCCCTATCCCTGCTGGGCCACTATGCCCTTCGATGGCTACATGGGCCATGCCAATCAAGTGTCTGATTTCATGGAATTACTAAAGCACGGTGACCCTCGTGGCGCATTCTGGTGTCCGGCCATGTCCGATGCCCCTTTGCGCAACCATGAATGGTTCTGGGAGCCTAACGACGAACACAAATTGTATTCTCTTGAAGCCCTCCAGAACATGTATTACAAGTCCGTTGGGCACAATTCCACCCTGATCGTCGGCGCGACGCCTGACCGGCGTGGCCTTGTGCCAGATGCCGATATGACGCGCCTGAACGAGTGGGGTGACTGGATTCGTAAGCATTTCGCGCATCCCCGCGGCGAGACCTCGGGCCGGGGAAACGTTTTAGAGCTTTGTCTTCCAGCGCCTAAACGCGTCGACATGATGATTCTGCAAGAAGACATTCGTGAGGGAGAGCGGGTACGCGCCTATACCGTGGAATACCTGGATGGTGATACCTGGCGCCTTCTCGCGGAGGGGTCCTGTATCGGGCACAAACGAATTGCGATGTTTGATGCCGTCGAGGCTGAACGCATCCGACTGATTATCTCGAAGTCCATAGGTGAACCTTATATCCGAAAATTGGCCATTTACGAAACGGGGTAGGAGGGCCACACGAGATTCTTAGCAGTGTTTATGGTTTCGTAGCGACCTTGCGATGATTTTCGTGACCATTTGATAAGTGCGGCAGCACTTGAGTCCACTTATACGTGTTCGTTACAGCAAGACCTTTCCCGGCGAATTAAGGTGGATTCGAAACCTTGTTTTGTAAGAATTGAACTGTTAAACTTCGTTTCATTGTGAGTAAAAGTATCCCAAAAACAGTGTATAACTTTCTCATGTTAGGGCTTTTAGACGGCGTTCCCACGCCGCCGTGATTTTCCTGTCGGTACGTCTTTCCACTCCGTAACGTTTTTCCTGTTCTTTATCTGCCGCGCGTCGTTTTCATTGCGTGAGTCTTCCTGAGGGTAGGCGCAATAGCAGAGTGCATCAACCGCCGCGGTATCAACTTTTGGAGCGTAACTATGTCGAATCCTAGCTTGATCGCCCGTGAGGTCGAGCGGCGCCGAACGTTTGCCATCATCTCTCATCCCGACGCCGGAAAAACGACGCTGACCGAGAAGTTCTTGTTGTATGGCGATGCGTTGAAACTTGCCGGATCGGTAACCGCGCGCAAGCGACAGCGCGCTACCGCGTCGGATTGGCTGGAACTCGAACGCCAGAGGGGCATATCAGTCAGCTCGACCGTGCTTCAATTCGACTATCGCGGATTTCGAATCAACCTTTTGGATACCCCAGGGCATCGCGATTTTTCGGATGATACGTACCGGGTGCTGACGGCGGTGGATGCGGTAATCATGGTCATTGACGCCGGTAAGGGGATCGAATCGCAGACCCTGAAGCTGTTTGAAGTGTGCCGCAACCGCGGCGTGCCCATATTCACGTTTATGAACAAGTTGGACCGGCCCTCGCGTGAGCCTCTGGAACTGCTGGACGAATTGGAAAAGGTATTGGGCTTGGCCGCGTATCCGGTCAACTGGCCTCTTGGCGGCGGCGATCGGTTCAGAGGGGTGTGGGAGCGGCATACCCAGAAGGCGCACCTTTTTACCCGCACGCCTGGCGGCGCCTACCGGGCGCCGGTTGCGACCGCGGGAATGGATGATCCGGTAATTCGCGAATATCTTGACGATGAAACCCATAAGCGAGCGCGAGAAGAGGTCGAACTATTGAATGTGGCCGGCGCCCCGCATGATCCTGAAATGCTGCTGGCGGCCAAAACCACCCCGGTGTACTTCGGCAGCGCGCTTAACAACTTCGGCGTTGAACTCCTTCTGGACGGTTTTTTGAAGTATGCGCCGCCGCCGGCGCCCCGGCGGAGCCGATCGGGCGTTGTTGTCGCTCCTGTTACGCCTGGTTTCTCGGGGGTTGTCTTCAAGATTCAGGCGAATATGGACCCCCAACACCGCGATCGCGTTGCTTTCGTACGGATAGTGTCCGGCAAATTCTCACGAGACATGATGGTCATCAATTCGCGTTCGGGGCGAAAAGTCCGTCTTTCCAACGCAAATAAGGTATTCGGAGCCGAGCGCGAAACCGTTGATGAAGCTTATCCCGGTGATGTCGTGGGTATCGTGGGGAAAGGACAATTCGCCATTGGGGATACGTTAACCGAGGACCCTGCCATCGTGTACGATGAAATCCCATCGTTCGCTCCTGAGCGGTTCGCTTATATCGAAAGCACCTCTACAGCGGAAGCCAAACGTTTTCGGAGCGGCTTGGAGCAATTGATGCAGGAAGGGGTAGCGCAGAAGTTTGACGTGCCTGAACTTACCGGTAGAGTTCGCTTACTTGGCGCCGCGGGAGAATTGCAGTTTGACGTGATGCAGTATCGCCTTGAGAACGAATATGGTGCGCATACCCGCTGGACTCGGGCGCCTTGGACTGAGACTCGATGGTTGGAGCCCGGCGTTGCGGAAGACGAATTCGAAGCCATGTTCGACATCCAGCCCGCGACGGATTCATGTGGGCGGCGCGTGTTATTGTTTAAGAATGCGTGGACACTTCAATACTTCCAGGAGCGAAACTCCGATGTGAGGCTGAGCCGGTATCCCTTCGACTCGCGCGAGGGTGCCCAAACAGACGAATCCGCCGTTGAAGAAGCGGCCCTATGAGCAACAAAACAGCAAATTGGCCTTTCGCCCCGAAACGATGTCCCATTTTTTACGGGTGGCCCGTACTCGCCGCGGGCACCTTAGGCGTGTTGATGAGCGTGCCCGGGCAGACCATGGGGGTTTCCGTGTTCACGGATTCGCTGCTCGGGGTTCTGGCCATGAGCCGGACTCAGCTCAGCATTGCCTATATGGCCGGCACGGTCGCAAGCGCCGTGCTTCTCCCATATGCGGGCCGCGTTTATGACAGGCTGGGGGCGCGAACGGCAGCCGCGGCAGCAAGCTTGAGCCTTGCGGCGGTACTCCTTTTGCTGTCTCGAGCTGATGTGCTGGTCAACGGAATCGCCTTGGCTTCAGGAGTGAACGAAACGTTTTGCGCGTTTCTTGTGATGTTGCCGTTATTTTTTGCGTTGCGCCTGTGCGGGCAGGGCATTCTCACGCTTGCGTCGCTCAACATGGTCGCAAAATGGTTCGAGCGCCGTCGCGGGATGGCCTTCGGGATATCGGGCGTTTTCACGGCATTGGGGCTCTCGAGTGCGCCCATGGCGCTTGACT
Source organism: Candidatus Hydrogenedentota bacterium (assembly GCA_046483455.1). Taxonomy (GTDB): domain Bacteria; phylum Hydrogenedentota; class Hydrogenedentia; order Hydrogenedentales; family SLHB01; genus UBA2224. Next base: position 4,734 of record JAWODE010000478.1, read on the forward strand.
CCATGATTGGCGTTTTGGGTTGGAGAGGGGCATGGATGGCAATGGCCGCCATACTTGCCATGTTCTTCATGCCGCTGGCCCTCGCATTATACCGCGACAATCCAGAAGCATGTGAACTGCTCCCCGATGGCCGTTCAAAACTGGGCGGAAATGGTAGCGATGCCAGCGGGCCCGAGCCGTGCAAGTGCCTGCGGGAGGTCCGGCGGACGGCGGTCTTCTGGGTGTTTTCGCTAAGCTTGGCGCTCTCCGCCTTATACATGACTGGACTTACCTTTCACATTGTTTCGGTGTTCGAAACCGCGGGGATGACCCGGACCAATGCCGTATCCGTATTCCTGCCCATGTCGGCCGTTGCGGTAACGGTACATCTGTCGGCGGGTTGGCTGAGCGATCGAATGGCCCTCACCTATCTGTTGGGGCTGATGTTGTTTGGTCTCGGCGTTTCCATGATGGCGCTGATTCTGCTTGCTCCCGGTTGGCCGGTCGCTTTGTTAATCGCCGGTAACGGGCTGTCCCAGGGCCTCTTTGCCCTGCTGTCCGCCGTAACATGGGCCAAGCTGTTCGGGCGCACCCATCTTGGGGCGATAAGCGGGTTCAATATGTCTATTGTGGTTTTTCACAGCGCCCTAGGCCCCATTTTATTCAGTCAGTCGCTCTCGTGGGCCGGGAGTTACTCCGGTGCGGGGATTGTCGGGCTGGTTTGCGCCTGTGTACTGCTAATCGGAACGTTCTGGGTCCATTCCGCTTACAGGATTGATTCACGTTTTCGAGGATGAGTTTGACCGCGAGATATACTGGAGTCGCTTTCTCCGTTATCAGGTGAAAAACAATTCCATCACGATGAACGGAACCAAAGCAAGCATAATTGCTTTTTGGTTTCGAACGCCAAGCCAGACCGTTTTCGGCGAAAGGCGCGTTCGCTTGCCCATGGGAAAGACGGGTATCCAGCCCCGGACTGCGTTTCGATATTCCCGATATTCGCGACCGCATAATCGCTCGAAGCGAGTTTCTTCGCGTTTGGCAGATACGCCGTAGAGCGCAGCCGACACAGCCAAGACAAGCGGAGCGAGATATATGGTTTCCGCGAATACCGCAAGGCCCGCGATGATTGCGAGATTGCCCAGATAGAGCGGATTCCGCACCCAGCGGTAAGGTCCGGTCGTGGCAAAAGGTTTACGTGTTATCATGCAATAATCGCGATGCATCTGGGCCCAAGCACGCAAACCAACGCCTACGGCGTAGATTGCCGCGCCCAAAGGCAACACCACGTTATCCATCTCAACGCTGTCGACATCAACAAACAGACAGACCGCGAGCAGCAAACCAATCACCAGAACGCGCCAGACCTGAATGTGTCGAAACATTCGCTTAAACCATGTCTGCTTGGCGCCGCATTCAGCCATGGCGGGCGGCTCCGAAGTTTTGACGCCGTACTTGTTGCTGACAACCGATTCTGCGACGTTCTTCCTCGGGCTTTCTGCTTCTGCACCCTCAGCCGTCTGTGAAGCACGGACGAGGACAACGTAGCGCTGGCCAGAAAACATCCGCGAAACAAGCGAAGAGTTGACCACTGCGAAACCTCTAACTTCAGCAATATCCGCCACGTCTTCAGCCGAAATGTGGTGCTTCAAAGGCTTGCCCCGTAACCAGCGCGAGAACGAGCGGTATATATTGTGCGGCGAGAACGTGTCCAGAAAAGACAAGACCACGCACCCACGGGACACGCGCAGGATTTCCTTGATATATCTTCGCCGCTCTTCGGACGCAGGTAGATGGTGGCAAAGGCGAACCGAATAAACCAATTCAAACTGTTGATCTCGAAAGGGTAGTTCCAAGGCAGACAGCCGCAGGTAACCAGCGGCGTCGGGATCGCCATTTTCGCGGGCGATCCGAAGCATTGATTCGCTACAGTCTGCCTGGACCACACGCGGAAAATGCTTCTTCAGAACGGGGTAAAAGCGACCGGTTCCACAGGGCATGTCTAACACCCAGTTTGCTTCCTCGTTCCTCGACAAATCCGCGATTTTCCGTTCAATCAGTCTTTGCTCTGAATGGTTCTTGATTCTCTCTATGTGTTGCGTGTCGAATTTCTTCTTGTAGTTCCCGGCGCCCTGATTGCTGTTGAAACGGCTCAAGGTAGACTTGCGCACCCTTAATCCTCATGGTTGTATTCACGATTGTGTGTTCTTGCGCTGCTTCACTCTCATAAGTCTACTCGAAGGCAGACGTAGAATGCACTTGGACTCATTGTTACGCCGTCCCCGCGAGTGGCAACCCGCTTTGAAAACGCAGGCAATTATTTGCCGCTAATGTTAGCCTCGGCTCATAATACGACCGCGGTCAGAATCAGTGCACAGCGGATTGCTTACGGGTAATTTGCGGCCGAGGACTAATTTGCTACTTCCTCAAGAACGCTCTCGTGAATGCGCCGGTCTCTATCGCTGAAGAGCACGAAGCGAACGTGTTTGATCGAATCGAGCCGGGGCAATGCATCGAGAACGGTCGTAAGGGCGACGCGCGCGGCCGATTCTATCGGGTAGCCGAATGCTCCGGTGGATATGGCCGGAAAGGCTATGGAGCAAATGCCATTTTTGTCGGCCAGTTGGAGCGCTTCACGATAACATGAGGCCAACAGAGCATCCGATGGCTCGTCTACGCCGTAGACGGGACCGAGACAGTGAATTACAAAACGATTGGGCAGATTGTGCGCACCGGTAATCACGGCCTCACCCGGACGGATGGGGGCAAGCGGTCTGCATTCCCGTTCCAAGCCTGGCCCTGCCGCCCGATGGATCGCCCCCGCCACGCCGCCTCCGATTCGCAACTGCGCATTCGCTGCGTTGACGATAGCTTCTATATCCGGTTGGTCGACGATATTTCCTTGCACGCACTCAATCACGGCGTCATTGAACTCTTTTCGTATCGTCATTGGGGATGTTTCCTGCGTCTTATGCTCGTGGAAGCTCCTCCCTCATAACGGTCTGGAGTTGTATGCGAACGTATTTCACGAAACTGTCATAATCGCCGGGCAACTTTCAAGTCTCATGGAATTCACACGAGGGGATCTCCGTCATGCATGGAAAACAAGCGGCACGTCCAGTCCGCATACGGATTATGTGCTAACGGAGAGGGAACCGGGGTCGAAATGCCGATTCCTTTTCCGAACAATCGTTAATCCGACCGTTTCCCGCGGGTCGTCTGGCGGGGGTATAACGATTGGTGTTTCATGCCGCTGCGCTTCATTGGTGGGGATGACGAGGTCTGCCTACGCGAGTCAATTCTATCAGACGTGGCGTAGGACGGTGCTTTTATGGACTCAGAAGTCTTGAATCCGCAATGGTTGATCTTCCTCGTAGACTTTGGTCAAATGGCGAAAGTAATGACAGAATGGAGGGGGGCAGACCATGCATCTTTCGCGCAGACAGTTCCTCAAAACCTTGGGAGCGGGCGTTGCAGCAGCGGGGCTCGCGGGCGCGGACCGCACCCCCGGCCGTGCGGCTCCAGAACGGCCCAACATCCTCGTGATTCTCACCGACGACCTCGGCTATGGAGATTTGGGATGCTTCGGCAATAAGGTTATCCAAACGCCCAATCTGGACCGACTCGCTTCTGAGGGACTGCGTCTAACCGATTGCTACGCCCCGCCCGCCGTATGGCAAAAATATTATTCCGATAACTTGGGATTATAAATTATTCCTTTTTTCTTCCTAAAAAATTTCGTACATACGATTATTTTTCATTTTTCAGACATCCCCACACCTTG